>CAOKVW010000041.1 GCA_948472955.1 uncultured Clostridium sp.
ATTTCTACTAGACCAATATAACAAAGTACATATTGAATGTACAAATTGAACCGCCACTTGCGTGAACCGCTTGAGTGGTGGTGTGAGAGGGGAAAAACACATTAAGTGTTATCCTCTACTCGATTTAATGTCTTTTATAAGTATCTTTAGAAAGCAATTGTCTATCTACAATTTGCCCACCACGTTTCAAAATCTTATACGCTTCTGAATAAATAGCCGTAGAAGTTCTTCCAGTCTCATAAGAAGAAATCTGAACCTCGCAATCATCCTCTTGTCTCATACCAAAAATTTGGAAATTAGCCACTCCGTTGGCAACAGAGCAAACCAATTTAATTGGATAATTTCGATTGTTTTTAAATTGAAAATCGATAGACCCGTACACAACAGTCGCATCCCTACTAGCGGTCACATAAGAAGGAACAAATTGATGATTCGTCCTTTGTGTAATTTCTAAATTGGCATAAACAACGGCATTATACAAAGTGGAAGTAACTTGACAAATACCACCACCAAGACCATCTTCTACTCTACCTTCCACATAAATAGGAGCTTCTTTATAACCAGCACTAATGGTTCTAGCAC
Source organism: uncultured Clostridium sp. (assembly GCA_948472955.1). Taxonomy (GTDB): domain Bacteria; phylum Bacillota; class Clostridia; order TANB77; family CAG-508; genus CAG-269. The sequence continues at coordinate 583 of CAOKVW010000041.1, forward strand.
CAACTACTTTGTTATAGGAAAAAGTTTCTCCTGGCATTAAAACAGTCCCATTAATTTTATTAGCAGCAAGCATTAAATTAGTACTTCTATTTCTGTTGCTAGCTGCATAATAGGTAGAAAAAGTAGATAACAAATCTGGAAAAGCTTCGGTACCAATCATATTAGTTGTAACATTAGGAGTGGTAATGTTCAAAGGAATACTATATTCTTCCTTTTTCTCAGAAGCAATCAATGCTTTCGCCTCTTCGATGGAAATTTTGAAATCAATACCATTTTCAGATGGATGAACCGAAAAAGGTTCTTTTGTATAATAAGCATCAACTGGCTCTTTATGTACCTCATTATAAATTTGTTCTACATTAATATCTTCTGGTTGTTGTATTTTGGTAACAATTTGAACAGGAGTATCCAAAGCAGAAAAAGAAGAAATAGCATTTTTAATAGCTTCAATCGTTGGATTCACATCTACAACATTTCCCTCTTTACCAGAAGTTATCAGCAACTCACTATTATCGATATAATAACTGCTTTGCATAACCGTATCTGGCAATTGAGTAGAAATATCTTCTAAGTTTTTGGTTAGTGATGTTTTATCTAAAGTAATGGTAGGTTCAATATTAATATTTCCAAAACGAGTAGATAAGATAGACAAATTGTTTTCGAAAATATTACCTTCTCTCCCTATTTGATAAGCTGCATGAGCAGCAGTTTTTGTATCAAATTCAATATCCATTTGAGAAAGTGAAATGGTAGTTTCAAAATCTTTATATTTTACTTTAATTTCTTCTGGTAATTTATCTTTTAAATAATTGTCCAATTGGTATTTCGCATCAGAAGGACTTAAACCAGATACGTCAATTCCTTTTATAAAAACACCGGAAATAATATTGGTATTAAGAGCATTATATATCGTAAAAATAGAAAAAGCTAATAATACAATAAGAATAAAAAGAATTATTAATAAAGTGAAAATAGATAGCACGTTAACAGGCTTTTTTTGCACTGGTACAAATGTAGTACCCATATTTCCACTTTGATTTTCAGGTATTTTTTCAAAATTTTTATTTTGTTGATTTTTCGTTTCCATTAAATTTTCTGAATTTTCTTTTTTTTCTAAAAGACTATTCTTATTGCTCATTTTAAATCTCCTCGTAATCGGTAATCTAATTTATTATATCATATTTTGACAAAAAAAGTATAAAAAACATAAAAAATGTCAAAATAAAATTAAAAAAAATGCTAATACTATAATTATAAAACTTAAATTTAAGTTTTATGATTAAATCTTTTATAGATTTGTGTGGGAGGATGTTATGTCTAAGAATAGTAAATTAATATCTGAAAATTTAAGAGAAGAAATTGCAAAAGAATTGGGAGTTTATGACCAAGTTAAACAAGATGGCGGAAGTTGGGCTAATGTATCATCAAAACAATGTGGAAATATTGTAACAAAAGCAATTGAAATTGCTAATAGAAGTGTAGAAAATAAATAATTGTCTCTCTAAAAAGGACAGTTGGGGAATTTCCTCAATTGTCCTTTTTAAAATATTATTGTTGACATCAAATATAAACTTTTGTTTGTAAACATATTGACTTTTACTTAAATAATATATATAATTTGAAAAGAAAATGAGGAAAAGCAGAGTGTGGTATCATCTCCATTCTTAAAAAGAAAGCGAGGTGATGTATATGTTAGAAGAAGCATTATTACAATTATTGATTCTGTCAATAGTTGCAAATATAGCTCTTGCTATCATCTCTTTTAGTCTAATTATAATCTTAGTTATAATTACATATAAAGAGAATCACTTCTCTGCTAGCCATTAGAGAAGCGATTCTTTAATCCTATTTTAATGGTACCACACTTTGTGGCTCCTTATTTTCTAAATTTATTATACTTAAAATATAATAAAAAGTCAAATAATTTGCAAAAATTCTTGTAAAAGTATATATATTAATATAAAAATAAAAAATAAGCATATAATTTAACAAAACCAAAATAATCTAGCTAGGAGTGAAAAAATAGTGAAAAATTTAACCATAAAAGAAATCATAAAAGAAACCAAAGGAGAACTCATTCAAGGCAATCCAGAATTCATTTGTAAAAATTTTTCCAAAGACACAAGAACCATTCAAAAAGGAGACACTTATATCGCCATAAAAGGAGAAAAATTTGATGGAAATCTATTTTGGAAGCAGGCTTTGGAAAAAGGAGCAGAATGTGTCATAGTATCTGATATTTCACTGGAAGAAAAGGACTTACAAGCTTTTCCAGATACAACCATTTTGAAAGTAAAAGACACGTTACAAGCCTTATATCAAATTGCGAGATTAAAGAGAGATTTTTATCAAATACCCGTAATAGCCATAACAGGAAGTGTCGGAAAAACCAGCACAAAGGACATCGTAGCAAGTGTAGTTTCACAAAAATATAAAACTTTAAAAACCATTGGAAACAATAACAATAACATTGGGTTACCATTTACGATACTAAGATTACAGGACGAAGAAGCTATGGTACTAGAAATGGGAATGAATCATTTGGGAGAAATTAGCTTATTAAGTAATATTGCCAAGCCCAATATTTGTATCATCACCAATATAGGGACTTCTCATATTGGAAATTTAGGTTCTAGAGAAAACATATTAAAAGCCAAATTAGAGATATTAGAAGGGGCGGACAATCCAACTATTATCATCAATCAAGACAATGATTTACTACATAAATGGCAGGAAGAAAATCATACCAAAAGAAGCATTATGACATATGGAATTCATGAGTCAAGTGACGTTCAAGCAGAACATATTACGTTAAAAGAAGATAGTAGCGAATTTACTTGTCATATCGACAAGCAAAATGTTACCATTAGGGTACCAGTGGGAGGAGAGCATTTTGTATTAAATTCTCTATGTGCCATCAGTGTTGGTCAGCTACTTGGAATCGAAACCAATCAAATAAAAAAAGGGATAGAAGAATTTGAACTCACAAAGAAAAGAATGGATATTATAGAATTAAGCAATGGCATCAAAATCATAAATGATGCCTACAATGCGAGCTTAGAATCGATGCGAGCAAGTTTGCAATATTTAGCAAAATGGAAAAATACTAGAAAAATTGCTGTATTAGGCGATATGTTAGAACTAGGAGAATATGCACAGAATTTGCATGAACAAGTAGGAAAAGAAGTATATCAAAATAAAATGGATATTTTAATTTGCTGTGGAGAGAATGCTCAATATATAGTAAAAGGAGCAAAAGAAGCGGGTATGCCCCAAGAAGATATTTATTATCTTAAAAATATAGAAGAGGTAGAAAATAAGCTAACACAATGTGCTAAATCTGGAGACGTTATTTTATTAAAAGCCTCCAATGGAATGAGGTTTTTTGATATAGTAGAAAATTTGAAAGAGGTGTTATTATGCAAAAATTAAAATTAGGAGTTATTTTTGGTGGAATGTCAACAGAAAATGAAGTGTCTGTTGTATCAGCTAATTCTGTTTTAAAGAATTTAGACAGAACCAAATATGAAATTTTTCCTATTTATATTGGAAAAGATGGGAATTGGTATTCCTACATAGAAAATGACAAAGAAAAGAAATTTGGTGAGGAAATCCAAAACCAAGAAAAAATACAAAATGTAATAGAATATTTACGCAAGTTAGATATTCTGTTTCCTGTATTACACGGATTATATGGAGAAGATGGAACCATACAAGGATTATTTGAATTATTAAAAAAAACGTATGTTGGATGTGGCGTTCTAGCCTCTAGTGTTGGAATGGATAAAGTTTATACCAAAATTGTTTTTGAAAGAGCAGGATTAAAACAAGCAAACTATGAATATGTTAGAAAATACAAGGATAAATACATTTATATAGACAAAAAATTTGAAGAGGAAATATTATCATTAGATGAAATAGTAATAAAGATTGCTAACAATTTAAAATTTCCGATGTTTATCAAGCCATCTAATTCTGGTTCTAGTGTAGGAGTGAATAAAGCAAAAAATAAGGAAGAACTAAAACAACATATAGAATGTGCAGCAAAATTTGATACTAAAATTTTAATAGAAGAAGGCATTATCGGAAAAGAAGTAGAATGTGCGGTACTTGGAAATGAGGAAGTAATTGCCTCTTGTGTGGGAGAAATCAAACCAGCTGAAGAGTTCTATAGTTATGATGCTAAATATAAAAATGAAGAATCAAGAACGGATATCCCAGCTAAGATACCAGAAATATTGTCAGAAGAAATAAGGAAACAAGCCATAAAAGCTTTTAAATCCATTGATGGTAAAGGCTTGTCAAGAGTGGATTTCTTTATTGAAGATAAGACAAATGAAATTTATATTAATGAAATTAATACGTTACCAGGCTTCACCAATATTAGTATGTACCCTAAATTATGGGAAGCAAGTGGAATTGCTTATCAAGAGTTATTAAGCAAATTAATAGAACTAAGTGCAAAATGATTTTGGATGATTTTGAGGACGGAGGAAAAAATCATGATTTGTCTACATTTGATTTTTTAAATAGTAATCTATATTATTTTTTACATCTTGTGTGTCGCAACCTCCTAATTTGAATTGTAGACGGTTGCTCCAATCGCACTCGCCAAGGCTCGTTTGGTCGCTTACGCGATGTTGCAAAATAATATAGATTACTATTTAAATTATCCTGTTAGAATTTATCATGATTTTTTCCTCCGTCCCCAAAATCATGTCCTTTATTCAGAAAAATCCATAAAAAGTATGGATTTTTTTTGGATTTGTGGTATAATAGACATACCTATTTTAGGGAGGATGTTAAAAATGGTTTTAAAGAATTATTACAAAATACTAGATTTAGACACAAGTCATGTATCTATTGATGAAATTAAAATTGCTTATAGACAAGCTGCTAAGAAATATCACCCAGACTTGAATGTAGGAGATGAACTAGCAGAAGAAAGAATTAAAGATATTAATGAAGCCTATAAAATATTATCTGTTCCAGCTTCCAAGAAAAAATATGATAGGATTTGGAATTCTCGTTTTGGAAAAAATCAAAAAGCATTTTCTGGTAAAGGAGAAAAAGGAGCTATCATGAATATGTTTTTAGGAAATATAGAGAAGGAGGGAAAGGACAAGCAAATTGGTTCCAAAAAAACCTTAGTGAAAGGCGAAAATATTGAAACAGAGATTAGTATTAGTATACAAGAAGCATTTTACGGAATGGAGAAGATGCTATCATTACGAGATGTAGAGGGAAAAATAAAAAAAATATCAGTTGCCATTCCGCAAGGAATTCAAAATGGAGAAAAGCTTCGTTTAATAGGACAAGGTAAACCGGGAGAGAATGGTGCTAAAAATGGAGATTTATTGATAAAAATTAATATAGAAGACAGTAAGCGATTTCAACTAAAAGGATGTGACTTATATACGGATTTACTATTAACACCATGGGAGGCGGCTTTAGGTGCTAGAGCCAATGTAACCTCTATTGATGATGAAACTAAAATATACATACCGCAAGGAATCCAAAGTGGAGAAAGAATTAAAATTCCTGGTAAAGGTTATAAAGATGGGAATGGAGCAAGAGGAGATTTAATTGCAGAAATTAAAGTAGTTGTACCAAAACAATTGACAGAGCAAGAAAGAACTATGTTTGAAAAATTAAATGAAATATCTCATTTTAATCCTAGAAATCAAGAAAATTTGTAATTCATACAAGTTTTATGTTGACAAAACGGTAATTTTTCGCTATAATTAATTATAGTGTTGTAACAAAAGACAAGCGATGGATTAAAATCGTAGAGGAAGAGGGGTAAAAATGGAAACTATACAAGGTAAACACTTTAGTATAACAGATCCAGCTAATGTAAATACGGTAATTTATCAAGTAACAGAAACAGAAAAAGAGTATAGAGAAGAAGGTCCACGATATACAGTTGAAAGATTAGACCATACGGAAGAAATTAGAGGAGAAAACACAAAAAAGACTTTCTTTGTTGATAAACCATTACCAGAAGGGAATTCTTTAGTTATTTTGTCATTTGGACAAGACAGAGTAGTAGTAAATACAGGATTGTTAATAAATGATAAAGTAAAAATTACAAAGAAACCATTGCCAGTTAAATTTGATACTTTGTATTCAGAAAAAGAATATGAATATAAAGACTTTTTGTACACGCCTAATTTGAAGAGACCAATTTCTATTATTGACCCAGAAACAACAGAAGAAATAAAACCAGTTTTATATTTTGATGAGAAAACAAATGAAGTAAAAGGAAAATGTAAGTTGAAACCATATAAATCTTATTTTGCATTCGAAATAAGAGAAGATTCTTAAGGAGGAAGTTTAAATGAGTGTATCAGATAAAAGTATGAAGATTGTGTACGGACCAGTTCATCCAGTGGTAGAAAAACAAGAGATTATAAGAATACCTTCTGAAAAAGCGGGGGAAAAGAAGATTATTAAACATATAGATTTGCAAAAAGAATTAGAAAGTTTCTTGGAAATACAAGCAGAGTCACATTATAAACACATGGGTAAAGATAAGGTGATGAGAAGATTGACACAGGACGGAAAAATCTTAACAGAAGAGCCAGTTCAACAAAGTAGAGAGGAAGAAGGAAACCAACCATCTAGATAATTTACCATAAATACAAAAGAGCAGGTGATTTTATGAATTACAAAATCGAGGGAGCAATCAGAAGAAATAGAAAGAATTTTATAATATTCGCTATACTATGGATATTTTTAGCCATAGTATTTGTTTCGCCATATGCGTATAGCTATCATATGGCGGGAATAGAAGGAAAGATGAACCTAGAAGTATTTATGAATACATTTGGTTCATCTATTATGCATCCATTAGACACATTTGGAAAAGTATTTTCGCAAGGTGCAGGTAGCACATTTTTTTCAAGTTTGCTAGTAGTTACCATATTCTATTCCGTATTCTTTTTCATAGGGTTTGTTAGGTCAGCCCCTAAAAATGAATATTCAGACATAGAACATGGTTCCAGTGATTGGAGTCAAAGAGGTGAACAATATCACATATTAAGTAGAAATAAAGGAATCATATTAGCAGAAGACCATTATTTACCAGTAGACAAACGAGGAAACGTCAATGTATTAGTAGTTGGACGGTTCAGGTTCTGGTAAATCAGCATCTTATTCTATTCCAAATGCATTTCAATGTTTAGGTTCTTATGTATTCACAGACCCGAAAGGAGAACTATATGACAGAACAGCAGGATACCTAAAAGAGCAAGGATACGAAATTAAAGTATTAAATTTGGTTAGACCGCAATATAGTGATGGATACAATCCATTGATGCACATAGCATCCGAATTAGATGTTGATGTTATTGCCAATACGGTAATCAAAGGACAAAAGTCAGAAAACAGTTCAACAGCAGACCCTTATTGGGACGACATGGCAGAAATGTTATTAAAAGCATTGATTTATTATTTAATTGCAACCAGACCAGAAGAAGAGCAAAACTTGGCAAGCTGTGCAGAATTGGTAAGAGCAGCAAACAACAAGGGAGGAAGCAACTTATTAACAGAATTAATCAGTCAATTACCTTATGACCACCCAGCCAGAATGTACTACAAATCCATTGAAATTGCACCAGAAAAAACATATGGTTCTATCTTAAGTTCATTGCAATCTAAATTAGGTAAATTTGACTCAAAAGAAATAGCAGAATTAACATCGACAGACACCATAGATTTTGAAGAAATAGGAAATAAAAAAACGGCAGTATATGTTATATCATCTGATACCCATACAGCTTACGATTTCTTGCTAACCATATTTTTCTCACAAATGATACAACAATTATATGACTATGCAGACCAAAATGGGGGACAATTAAAAGAGCAGACATTTTTTATTCTAGACGAGTTTGCTAACATAGGAAAAATACCAGACTTTGATAAAAAAATATCAACGTCAAGAAGTAGGAAAATATCATTTAGTGTTATTTTACAAAACATAGACCAATTAGAAGCCGTTTATGAAAAATCTTATGAAACTATTATGGGTAACTGTGATACACACGTATTTTTAGGAAGTAACTCTTACAAAACCGTAGAATATTTCTCAAAAGCTTTAGGAGAAAAAACTATAGAAAGAGACAGCATCTCTATTAACAGAGACAGACAAAACTGGAAAACAGGAAAGTCAGTATCTGACCAAGTAATGGCAAGAGCTTTAATGACGCCAGATGAGCTTCGTAGAATGGATAACGATGACTGTATTATTTATGAAAAAGGAATTAAGCCAGTCAAAGCCAAAAAATTCTATTACTTTAAACATCCAATGGCGAAAAAAATGGCACCATTTGAAATCAGCCATAATGACATTGGAGAAAAAGATAGAGGAGTTTGGAGAAAATACAATCCATATAATCCATATGTAGAAGAAAAAGACGATACAGAAAAAGCAGCACAAGACTTAAAAGTGGAATCATTAGACGATTTATTTGATGAGCCATCTACGCAAAATGAAACGGCTAAAAGTGCAGAAACACCAACAATAGAACAGCAATTACAACAAAACCAAAAACCAGCATCGAATTTAGAAGATTTTACAGAGGAAGCACCAATGTTACCACAAACCAATGATGATGATGTGTATGATTTACAAAAAGAGTTAGAAGCCAAATTCGATGAATTGTTTGGACCAATTGATGAGGGATAGAAAAAGTTGCCAAATAAATGGCAACTTTTAATTTATATTATACAAAAATTCTCCGAATTTCCTATAATATAAAGCGTTTCACAGAAAATTACAAAGCAATTTTCGCGAGCGAACAACGGAAGTGGCATGAAAACTAATCTAAAAGGTCAAAAGATTTTAATTATGCTACTGTTGTTCTATTATAGGTGGTAGCACAAAAAACCGAAAAAACTTTCGCAAAGCTATTGCAAAAAGAAAAGAACTATAGTAAAATAATTTTTATAATAAACAAAGAAGGAGAAAAGAATGAAATTTGTACACATAGCAGATATGCATTTTGACAGTCCGTTTGTCAATCTTTCAGACAAAGGCATTTTAGGAGATTTACGAAGACTAGAGCAACGAAAAATATTGAAAAAAATAATCGAATATAGTAAGCAAAATCAAATAGAATATTTATTTATCTCTGGAGATTTATATGACCACAAATATGTAAAACGTTCTACCATTGAATACATTAATCATTTATTTGAAGAAATACCAAATACACAAATATTCATCAGTCCAGGAAATCATGACCCAAACACTAAAAATTCGTATTACAACAAATTCAACTGGAGCAAAAATGTAACCATATTTTCAAATAAAATTCAGAAGGTAGAAAAAGAGGGCATTCATATATATGGCTATGGCTTTGATGACTTTTATTGTACAGACTGTGGTATGGAAGAATTGGAACTAGAGGATTTAGACAAAATCAATATTTTAGTCATTCATGGTACTTTGGACGGTGCTTCTCTAGAAGAAAAGCAATATAATTCTATGACTAGAAGAATGTTAGAAGAAAAGAAATTTGACTATATTGCACTAGGGCATATTCATAAATTAGACAAAAGTACTCACATGGTATATCCAGGTTCCACTGTTTCACTAGGATTTGATGAATTGGGAGAACATGGAATGATAGTAGGAGACATACAAAAGGGAAATGTGAAATTAGAATTTGTTCCATTAGATGAAGAAGAATTTAAAGAAATCCATATGGAAATAAGTAATCTTTTATCAAAAGAAGAACTAATTGAAAAAATCAATGATTTAGAAATATCCAATAAAGAATACATTAAAATCATTTTAACAGGAAATAGAAATTTTGAAATTAATAAATATGAGCTATTAAAATACATAGAAAATGAAAGAATTATAAAAATAAAAGATGACACACAAATAGCCTATGATTTAGAAAAAATAGCAAATGAGACCACATTAAAAGGTTTATTTGTAAAAGAAATGCTTGAAAAATTAAGGAAGCCAGAAATAACAGAGGAAGAAAAGCACATAATTGAAAAATCCATAGAAATTGGGATAGAAGCCTTGGAATAAAATTCCTAGCAATCCCAACGGTAGAGCCATTTAAAAGGAGGAAAAATCTTGAAAATCAATAAATTGAAAATAAATGCTTATGGAAAATTAAAAGACAAAGAGATAAACTTTAAAAATAATATTAATATAATCTATGGAAAAAATGAAGCGGGAAAATCAACTCTTTTAAACTTTATTTCCAACTGTTTTTATGGTATTTCTAAAAACAAAAAGGGAAAAGACATATCAGATTTTGAAAGATATATGCCATGGGCAGGAGAAGATTTTTCTGGAAAAATGGAATATGAATTAGATAATCAAGAGAAATTTGAAATATTCAGAGATTTTAGAAAGAAAAATCCTAAAATATTTAATGAAGAGATGGAGGATATTTCAAAGGAATTTAACATTGATAAAAACAGAGGAAATGAGTTCTTTTATGAGCAAACCAAAGTAGATGAAGCCTTATTTTTATCTACGGTAGTAGTGAATCAACAGGAAGTGAAATTGGAAAAACAACAGCAAAACATACTGATACAAAAGATTGCAAATTTAGTAGGCACAGGAGAAGATAATGTATCTTTTAAAAGAGCCATGGACCGAATGGATAGACGTAGATTAGATGAAATAGGAACCGATAGGTCCAGAGAAAGACCTATTAATATAGTAACTAAAAGAATAGATGAATTAGAGAAGGAAAAACAAGAACTAGAAAAATATGAAAATATAAAATATGAAATAGAAGAAGATAAAAATAATTTAAAAAAACAAATAGAAAATTTGGAACATGAAAATCAGTATTTAAAAGAAATAAAATTAATCAATGAAAATGAAAAAATTGAAAACGAAAAGATAAAGCTAAAAGAAAATTTAAAACATGAAAATGAAACAAAAACGAAGGAAATCAAAAACAAAATAAATAAAATTCGTTTAAACCATGAGGATATTTTTGAAGAAAATGAAAAAATAAAGGAAAAGAAAGATACATTAAATAAAAAACAAATTATCAGTTTTGTAGCGGTCCTCTTCATGAATATGTTACAATTTATTCTCATTCGAAACATCTATTTCAACTGTATTTTTCTTCTTACCATACCGATGGCTCTAATATTTGCAGTAATTTCTAAAAATAAAATAACAAACAAGCAATCCAATATTAAGAAACATTTAGAAAAAGCAGAAAGCGAAATAAATAGCCTAAAGCAGGAAAAGGAGTTATTAGAGAAAAATAATGACGAATTGGAGGAAGAAATAAATAAATTAAAAAATGAGTATCAATTAAAAATAAATTGTGAAAATGAGAAAATAAAAAATAAATATTTAAATTTGATAGAAGAAATCAAAATTGATGAGTTAGCAAAGCTAGAAAATATCAATTTAGAAATACAGAAAGTAGAAAATGAATTAAATCATAAAAAAATAGAATTACATACATTGGATTTAGACAACAAAAACATAGAACCAAAGTTAGAAAATTTATCCAATTTAGAAGAAGAGTTAGTTGAAAATACAGAAAAAATGATGAGTTTGAAAAGCTTAGAAAAAAGCATCTATCTAGCCAAAGAGGTATTAGAACAATCTTATGAAAGAATGAAAAATACAGTTACCCCTAAGTTTACAGAGGAATTATCTAGGACAATAGCAGAAATTACCAATGGAAAATATAATAAAGTGAGATTAAATGATGATACTGGTCTAGTAGTAGAGTCAGAAAATGGGAATTATATACCAGTATCTAGATTGAGTGTCGGAACCATTGACCAATTATATCTTTCGCTAAGACTTGCTATGGTAGAAAATCTGTCAGAGGAAAAAATGCCAATTATTTTAGATGAAACATTTGCTTATTATGATACAGAAAGGTTAGAAAATATTTTGAGATATATAGTAGAGCGATTTTCTGACCATCAAGTAATGATATTTACTTGCACGCATAGGGAAAGAGAACTTTTAGAAGAATTGAATTTAGCATTTAATTTGGTAGAAATGTAGAAAGAGACACTAGAAAAATGTCGGAATTTGCGGTGAAAAGTGTGAAAATAAGATTTTAAATGATTGAAAAAAGTAAAAAACTGTGGTATTCTAGTATCACAGTTTTTGTTTACAAAATTGTATTTAGAGCTCTAAAAAATTAGGTCAAAATAGTTTATTCAAATTATTATTTCAAAGGAATCAAACAAGAACAAAATAATAAAATTTTACCCAAAGGGTTGCTTTTGTTATGCCTTTTTGGTAAAATAGAAAGGAAGTAATATATGTTAAAAACAAAAATACCAATTACAAATGATTATATATTTAAAAAAATATTTGCTAAAAAAGGGAATGAAAGTATATTAAAGGATTTTTTAATTGCTATATTAGAGATACCAATAAAAAAAGTAGAGGTGGAAGCAGAAGTTAGTTTAGAAAAGCAATTAGAAGAGAATAAGTTAGGGAGATTAGATATTATAGCTATTTTAGATAATAATACAATTGTTAATATAGAAGTGCAAATGTTAAATCTGCATAACTTTATTGAAAGAAGTTTGTATTATTGGTCAGGGAATTATTATAATGATTTAAAAGCAGGAGAAAATTATCAAAAAGTTAAAAGAACAATTGCAATCAATATCTTAGATTATGAATTATTTGAAGAAGGACCATTTCATGAAATAGCAAGGCTAAAAAGAGATTATCAAAATAAAATTTTAACAGAAAAAATAGAAATGCATTTTATACAAATACCGAAGTTTATCAAAGAAAAAAGAGGAGTAAAGACAAAATTGGAACAATGGATGCAATTTATCAGTCAAACAAATGAAAGGGGGGTAGAATTAGCCATGAAAGAAAATAAAGAAATCAGGAAGGCTAATGAAGAATATGAATATTTAACAGGTGATGCAGCAGAAAGAAGACTTGCTTTTTTAAGAGATAAAGCAATAAGAGATGAAAAAAGTATAAGACAAGGAGGAAGAGAAGAAGGAAGGGAAGAAGGAAGAGAAGAAGGAAAAAAAGAAATGCAAATAGAGATTACCAAAAAATTGTTAAAAATGAAAACACCAATAGAGCAAATCATGGAAATAACTGAATTATCAAAAGAGGAAATAGAAGAATTAAGAAATAAATAACCTGTCCCTTAATTCCAAGGAATTTTAAGGAACGTTTTAAGTTTCGACTTTTTTTGCAAGTTTCCCTGCTAGGTGACATTTGGTATAAAAAAGCATTACAGATTTTGGATAAGCTAAGCTTTCGCAGAAAATCTATTTGTAT
>CAOKVW010000042.1 GCA_948472955.1 uncultured Clostridium sp.
TTCTTGCTTCTTCATCTCCTGCTTTTATTTTTATGAATAGTTCTTCTTTTTCTTCTCTACTTAATACTGGTAACTTTGATGTGTTAACCCCACATATTTCTACTTTGTTGTTTAACAAAAGAAAAACCTCCTTTGAATTACTTATTTTAAGTATTTCCAAATTTGGTTTTTTTATACGCTAGGAAAGTCATGCGTAAGCATACACTTTATCCTATTTTACTCGCAATTTCTTTTTTCATTTTGCCAATAATTTTCTTTTCTAATCTTGATATGTAACTTTGTGAGATACCGCAATTCGTCTGCGACTTCTTTTTGTGTTTTTTCTTTTCCGGTTTGGAACCCAAATCGCATTTCCATGATATTTTTTTCTCTATCATTTAACTTGCTAATAGAAGCACGTAAAAGCGATTTATCGACCTCATCTTCTAAATTTCTTGAGGTAATATCTGGTTCTGTTCCTAAAATATCGGAAAGTAACAATTCATTCCCATCTCCATCTTTATTTAATGGTTCATCAATCGAAACTTCTCCTTTTATTTTATTATTTTTTCTTAAATACATCAGTATTTCATTTTCAATACATCTAGAAGCATAAGTAGCTAATTTAATCTTTTTATCTGAATTAAAAGTATTAACACCCTTCATTAAGCCAATGGTACCAATAGATATTAAATCTTCTATTCCAATACCTGTATTTTCAAATTTCTTAGCAATATAAACCACTAATCTTAGATTTCTTTCTACTAATTTCTGTCGAACTGCTAAATTGTCTTCTTGATTTAATTTTTCAATCAATTCCGCCTCCTCTTCTGGTGATAATGGCGGTGGAAGCGTTTGACTTCCTGCAATGTAGAATATTGGTAGATACTCTATTTCATCCTTTTCATTAATATATTTTGCACAAATGGTGTTAATGCCATTTTTTACAAACTCAAAAATGTTCATTTTTATTTCACTCCTTTCATGTGGGACACAGGGACGTAGATAATGTCCCTATAGTAAATCAATTCCCATTAGGGCTCTATACTCTCCTCTTTTGGTCAATGACTTATTATAAATTCCTATTATAATATTCTCTTTTGTCTCCTCTTTATCCATGTCCTTTATTTTGATAGCTTCTGCTTTCATTCCTATTAACATCCCATTTTGCTTTCCTAAAGAAGAAAACGGAATCAGTTTTAGCTTGGCTCTATATTTTTCTTTTATTGGTTCTGGTATGTTATTAAACTCACCTCCTAACAACTCATCTAAATGATTTAAAATTTCTTTTGGTATACAATCATACAAAAGTGTATGTTCTACTACAATAACAGGTGTATTGGTTATGGGTTCTTTTAGTAAATTGCCTGTGTCTATCATGGCTGTTGTTTCTATTTTTTTATGATTTAATTCAATTTCAATTTCACAAAACATATCCTTTTTCGTGATTTTCGATTTTACTACTGTAAATGCTGTCATGATAATAATAAAGGCAATAATAGCTCCTAATACTATTGTTTTTAATGGATAAGTTCCTAAAAACAATCCGTTTCTCATTAATATATCTTGTGGTCTTACAATATAGATAAGTGCAAATGCTGCACCTCCAAATACAAAAGAAGTTAGATAAAATAGCAAAATATCTTTCCACATTTTTTTCATAGTTTGTGGATTAAAAGCTATATATATCATTACAATGGATAATATTATTTTTAAAATCATACTAGAATACATCTCTAAAATGGATAAATAAGATACTACTGCATAAATTGCTCCTAATAAACTTGCTAACAAAAGTCTTATTACACTTATTCTCTCCTTTAAAATTAGTCCAGTTGCCAATAAAATAATAAAATTCATCATTAGATTTTCAATTAACACTACATCAATATAAATAGTCATGCTATCACCTGCATGACTATTATAGTATCTTCTTTTTAAAAAAGCTGTCTTTTCTTATTGGCGAAAAAAAGAAATAATCGACACTTTTCTCGATTATTTCTTTTTGATGTCGCAATGGAGACGTTTCCTTTGCGACATTTTAACTTATATTTTATTTATCGCTATTAATTATCTTTTATAGAAATAACGAATGCGACGTGGAAGACCAAATAGAAAGTCTTATTAAATCAATTAGGGAATCTCACAACCATGAGGGCGCTGATTGGTTTTTATTAGACTTTCTTTGGTCTGCAACAAGCCGAGTAATGAATATAAAAAATAATTAATAGCCATGATAAAATAAAATTGTCGCAAAGGAAACGTCCCCTTACGACAATTTTTCATTACATATTCTTATTCTTATTTTTTCTTAAGAAAGAAGGTATATCTAAATCATTTTGTGATGAATTTGATTCTGTACTTGCAGGTATAGAATTAATCTTCTTTTCCCAAGTTTTTGATACAATATTTTCCACACCAATACTTGAAATTGGTTCACCATTTGTTTCAAATCCAGTGGCAATAACGGTAATTTGAATTTCGTCTGACATATTTGGGTCTGTTACGGTACCAAATATAATATTAGCCTCTGGGTCTACACTGCGTTGAACAAGTTCAGCTGCTGTATTAACTTCATGTAATCCCAAATCTTCACCACCAGTAATATTGATAATAACACCTTTTGCTCCTTCAATTGATGTTTCTAGTAATGGACTTTGGATAGCTTCTTTGGCAGCATCCTCTGCTCTGTTTTCTCCAGATGCTTTTCCAACACCCATATGAGCCATTCCTTGATTTAGCATAATAGTTTTGACATCAGCAAAGTCTAAGTTTACTAATCCCGGTATAGCAATCAAGTCTGAAATTCCTTGTACACCTTGTCTTAATATATCGTCAGCCATTTTAAAAGCTTCAATAATAGATGTTTTTCTATCAATAATTTGTAATAATTTATCATTTGGTATCACTACTAATGTATCTACTTTTCCTTTTAGGCTTTCAATTCCTCTTTCTGCTTGTGAAAGTCTTTTCTTTCCTTCAAAAGTAAATGGTTTGGTAACAACTCCTATGGTTAAAATTCCCATTTCTTTTGCGGTAGAAGCTACGATTGGTGCTGCTCCTGTACCTGTTCCTCCACCCATTCCGGCTGTAACAAATACCATATCTGCTCCTCTTAATACTTCTGATATTTCAGATTTACTTTCTTCTGCTGATTGAGCACCAATGTCAGGATTTGCTCCTGCACCTAGTCCTCTTGTTATTTTTTCTCCTATTTGTATTTTTGTACTTGCTTTAGATGTTTGTAAAGCTTGTCTATCTGTGTTAACAGCAATAAAATCAACACCTTTGATTCCCATATCAATCATTCTATTAACAGCGTTGTTTCCTGCACCTCCAACACCTATAACCTTTATAGTAGCTGTTCCATCCATCATTGTAATATTATTCTCGTCATTGTAATCCATCATTTAGTTTTTCCTCCCTCTTTCTTCTTATATTCTATCAGTTATCCTAGCTAACACATAAGTCACTTTAATGGCAAAGCCTCAATAACTGACTTAATTTATTTCGCTCCAACGGCTAACTTAAAATTAATAACTAAATTTTTAGGAATAAAAAAATTCTTTTATTCTTTCCATTATGGTTTTAAAAAAGTTTGTATCACTTTGTGTATCAATACTACTTGATACTGTTTTAGCAAAAGGTCTTCCTGCCACATATCTAACTAATGCATAACTGGTTCGATAAGCTGGTTTTACGGTACTAATAGCCCTTCCTGTTGATATTTTAACAGGAATGTTCAAATTGATTTTTCCCGCTACATCGCTTTTATTAATATTAATAATTCCTTGTCCTGTCAAAATAACATTATTAATTTTTTGTTTGACTCCTTGATTCGTTATATCTTTATTAATAATAGAAAACATTTCTTCAATTCTTGCTTCTATGATTTCGATTAGTTCAGAGCTTTTAATAATCCTATTTTTATTATCATCTTTTGAAGTATTCAAGATGATGTCATTGTCATTATCAATAAAAGATTTTAAAGCTAGTCCATATTGCCTTTTTAATTTGTCTGCTTCTTCTTCTGAAATATTTAGTACTACTGCAATATCATTGGTGATATTATCTCCACCTAATGGTATCGAATTTGTATAGATAAAAGTAGACCCCTCAAAAACACCAATATCTGTATTTCCTGCTCCTATATCTAATAACATTACATTGTCATGCACTTCATTTTTATCTAAAATTAAATTTCTTTCCGCTAATGTAATTGGTACAATTCCGTCTATTTCTAATCCTGCTTTTTTGAAGATACTGTTCAATTGTCTTACATAATCTTTATTGGCTAGAATTACTTGTGCACTTATGGTAAAACTAGAACTCAAATTACCCACTGGGTCTGTGACAACGGTTCCATTTTCTAATGTTATTTTATCTGGAACTATATCAATCAAAGTTTTATTTTCTGGAATTTCAATATCTTTTACCTGCATAATAGCATTTTGTACATCTCTAATTGATATTCCTGCATATTTATCTTTTACCTCTTTTGTTATACTATTTTGTACAATAGTTATGTGCTTCCCTGGAATCGTTACATAAGCTGAATTAATTTTTAAATTCGTTTCATCTTCGGCATTTTTTATCGTTTTTGCTATACTTAAACTGATATCTTCTTCGTTTATTATTTTCCCCTTCTTTAGTCCACTACATTTATATGAGGTATTACATATGATTTCGATTTGTCCAAAGTTATTAACTTCTCCCACAACGGTGCAAACCTTACTTGTTCCTATGTCTATACCTACAATGATATCTCCGATTGCCAAGTTAATTCCTCCATTTTCAGTATAATTTTTCTAAGTGTATATATATTACATTTTTAGACAAATGTCAATAGATTTTGTTATATTTTTGTAATAATCTTGTAATATTTTTGTAATAATTTCTATTTCTAAATTTGCTTTTCCTTTTTTTCTTTTAACTGCTTGGACCATTTATCTACGTAATATCTTCTTATAATCCCTAAATTCGTAAACATTCTACCTACAAATACTACAATTGCTGCCAAATAAATATCTACATTTAATTTTTGTCCTAAAATAGTTAACAAAATAGATAATATAGCATTTCCAAAAAAACCTGTTATGAATATTTTTAAATCAAAATTCTTTTTGATAACTGATGTTATCCCTCCAAATACTGAATCCAATGCTGCTATAATGGCAATTGCTAAATAACTTGAATACGTGTATGAAATCATAGGTGCATTCATTCCCAATATAGCCCCCAATATACACCCTATTAAAATCGCTATTGCTATCATCTTTCTTCCTCCTATTCCATATATTTTATTTTTATCTCATCTTTGTATGGATTGATTTTAATTTTATTTATCTTCTGAATGGATACATTATGTCCTATTTTTTCTAACTCGTCTAAATATCCACCATTTCCAAGCAATGCACTTTCTAAGTAGGTTTGGTTTCCAATTGTTTTTATCACATATGGTGCCAAGATTCTTTGTCCATTTACTTTAATAAAAGTATCATTGATGGTAACAATATCTGACATATTAATGATTCTCTCATCATTAATAGAAATCGCTTCCGCTCCTGCTAACTTTAAAGAATTAACTATAACTAATAAATCATTTGCACTAATTTTACTAATTTCTTCGTTTTCTGTTTCTCTTAATGTAATTTCTATTCCTTCTCCTTCTACATCTGTTTTTCCTAATGTCATATTAATCTGTTCCAGCTCTTCCTCTACTATTTTTCCTGTTTCTTCATTGGATTGCTTCGTTTTTTGGTATTCCTCAATCTTTGCTTCTATTTCTTCATACTTTGTTTCCGTTTCTTGATATTTTGCCTTCCAATTAGCAAGTTCTGTTCGAAGCTCGGTTTCTCTCATATTTTCAATAGCTGTAATATCTGTTTGATTTACAATTTTGAATTGCATTGACATGACAAAAACTAATGCAAAACAAGCAATACAAACAGCAATTGCCATAGTGATTTTTCCTTCTTTCATACCTTTTTCTTTCCTCCGTCCTTCTTATTTTGAATGTTGTGCATATTTATAACTGATAACTCCTGTATATTTGGGTATTGTTATACTATTTGATTTCTTTAAATCTACTCCTATTGTATCCCTTTTTAAATATTCCAAATACCCACCTGGTCTTGACAATGCTGCTAATTGTTCTGGAAGCCCTATCGCTTTTATTTCAAATGGTGCACCAACTTTTTCTCCATTAATTTCTATGATATTACCCCCACATACAATACTACTCGTTGGCACTAATCTTTGGTCATTAATAGAAATGGCTTCTGCTCCTGCATTTTTCAACTCATTGATAACACTCAATACATCTGCATCATGAACCACTAGCTCATTTGCATTTAATACGGTATTTACATCTTTTTTACTATCACTTAATGTAACAATAACTCCTGGACCTGTTACATCTGTCATTCCAATCATTTTATTACCTAATTTAATAGCTTCCTCTTTTTGCTCTAAATCAGTATTATTTTGAGTTGAATTTTGTCTCTCTTTTTCTAGCTGTTTTTCTGCTTTTTCTAATTCTTTATACTTATTATCATACTTTTCCTTGTACCTTAAAACTTCCGCCCTTAAATTATTTTCCTCATAATTTTGACTTACTACTGAATTGGAGCCCTTGACTGTTTTCAATTGTATACATATTCCTAATGTCAACGCAAAACACATGCCTCCCAAAACAATACTAATGTATTTTTTGTTTTTCATTTACTTTTCTCCCTCCTATACATCTAAACTCTCTTTAAAATAAACTCTAAATTTATGATTCAAATCTCCATTAACAAATATTTCTCCTGCTTTTCCTTTTTCCTCTTTCATAATAGCATTCACATATAACATTTTATTACTTAGATTCGTATTATCTCCTAAATATGCCTTTTTCCCTTCTTCTTGTATGGATATACTATAGGCATTCTTATCATGCATATCAACACTAGTAATTTTTGTGTCTAATTCATATTCTTTTGCTGCATTTGTAATTTTAATAATATCCTCTAATCTTTCTAAATCCTCATTATTCAAACGATTTCCTACTGTCATTTGCTCCTCTGGTGTTTGCATACCTTGAAGAACTACTTTTTGTTTCCTATCCTCTGCTATTTCTAAAATGTATCCTTGCTTATCGATATACGCATACTTTCCTAAAAAATCTGCACTATAGCAATGCTCTCTTTCTTGTACTTCAATCTGTACAGTGCTAGTTATATTTCTATGTATTTTTACATTTTCAATATAAGCATTTTCTTTTATCTTGTTGATAACTTTGGATTTATTAAATCTAAAAATGTTTTCTTCCCTTTTTAATTCCGATAAACTAATTATTGTTTCGCTACTTACTTGTTCATTATTTAATACCTGTATATCTTTGATATTAAAAATAGGTGAAATCATAGCAAATGTAATTCCTCCTATTATAATGCCTAATAATAAAATCGTCTTAATGAAAAATTTAATCTTTTTCTTTCTTTTTTTCCTTCTTCTACTTTCTTGTATCTGTCTCCTTTTTAATTCCTCTTCTTTTTTTATTTTATTTTTATTTGTCATCTGTAATACTGTTTCTGTACTAAGGTCAAAATCATCTTCTTTCATTGCTTTGTTTTGTTTAATTCTTTTTTCTCTTTCTTTTGCTTTTTTTCTTTTTATCTCATCTTCTCTATTTCCTTTTTGTGCTTGTCCATGATTCATGTAATATAAATTCATATCTGCTTCTTTTACTTTTTTAGCCATTCCCTCTTTCCCCCTTCATAACTAATTAGTGTACTCAGGGCAACCTACATTACTTTTATTTAGTAGGTTGCGACACTATTCTATCCTTTTAAGATAATACTTCTAAATTCTACTCTCATTAACAATTTTTATATCAACGCCTAAATTTCTTAGCTTTTGGTCAAATTTATCATATCCTCTTAAAATGTATTCTATATTCTCTATTCTAGTATTTCCTTTTGCAGCAATTCCTGCTATTACTAGTGCTGCTCCTCCTCGCAAATCAGTTGCTTTTACATTTGCACCATATAATTTTCTTACTCCTTTGATGACAGCTGTCTTTCCTTCTATTGTTATTTTAGCACCCATTCGAATTAATTCTTGCGTATATTTATATCGATTTTCAAATAGATTTTCTACAATCATAGAGCTTCCTTTCGCAGTGGTTAAAGCTGTTGCAAATATGGATTGCATATCAGTTGGAAATCCTGGATATGGCATTGTCTTAATATCAACTGCCTTCAATCTTTTAGGAGCCTGTATTTCTATATCATTTTTTTCAATCTTAAACTTACAGCCTGTTTCTTCTAATTTATGAATGACTGGTGTAATATGATTCGTATGAATTCCCTTTATTTTAATATTTCCTCCTGTCATAGCTGCCATACATAAAAAAGTTCCTGTCTCTATTCTATCTGGCATAATGTTATAACTAACATCTTTTAGCTTCTTAACTCCTTCAATTTCAATAACATCTGTACCAGCACCTTTTACTTTTGCTCCCATTTTATTCAACATATTTTGTAAGTCAACTATTTCTGGCTCTCTTGCACTATTGGTTATAATGGTTTTCCCTGTGGCTAAACATGCTGCCAATATAGCATTTTCCGTTGCTCCTACACTTGGGAAATCTAAATCTATTTTTTCTCCTACTATTTTATCACAACTACAAGTAATATTTCCATAGTTTTTATTAATATTTATTCCTAATTTTTCAAAAGCTTTTAAATGTAAATCAATTGGCCTTGTTCCTATGTCACATCCTCCTGTTTGTGATAGTTTGTGGATACATGAATTTTAGGTGGAATGCTAAGCCCCCATTTTCATAGAGTTCTTGATACATTTCACTGCTTAAGTTATATTCTTGTTTGATGTCTTCGGTTATTTCGTGTTGGTCAAATATTACGATTTTATCCAATAGTCTTGATAATTCTTCTTTTGTTAATCCATTTTTCTTAATATCATCAATTGCTTTAAATATTAAATCTTCTTTATCTTCTAGCTTATTTAAGGTATTAAACTTTGTTTGTATCTCTTCTAGTTTTTCCTTTTCATTTTTAATTTTCTTTTCTAATTCTTGTTTTTTATCTTTGTAGATAAATTCAGGAATTAAATCATTTAGCTTATCTTCATATACTTGTTTAAATTGTTTTTCCAATTTTTCTAAAGCTTGTTTTGATTGATTCAATTCTTTTTCGAGTGTTACTTTATTGGTGCTAATTGCTTTCACATTATCCATTACAAAACTTTTAAATTCTGAGTTACTTACTAAATTGTCTATATAGGCATTTACGATTTTGTCTAAATACTCTATTCTAATTCTGTGTGGTTTGCAACCATAATCTGGTCTTATATCTTTTATGGTTCCTTCGTTACTATATTTTTTACACAAATAACTATCTGGTCTTTTTCTTGTTCCTGTACTTCCTTTTCTTTTATACATTGGTGTTCCACATCTTCCACAATATAAAAGTCCTGAATACAAGTTATTTTCTACATCTACAAATTTAAAGCCATTATTATATTGATCACTTTCTTTTTTTCTTTTCTTTCTGATTTTTTGTACTTTTTCAAATAACTCTTTTTCAATAATTGGTTCATGATGATTTTCTATGATAGTCCATTCTTCTTGTTCTTTCACTCTAGTTTTCTTTGATTTAAAACTTAACTTTTCTGTATGCCCTCCAACATAATCTCCAATGTATCTTCTATCATCTAGTATTCTTACAATATGTTGTGCTTTCCAATTTGCTGTTTGTTTTGCATTTGCGAAATTTCTTGATTGAGATGGTGTAGGAATTCCCTTTTTATTTAAGTATGTTGCTATTTTTTGATAACCCCAGCTTTTAGAATATAGTTCAAAAATTTCTTGTACTACTGGAGCTGTTTCCTCATTAATGACTAAATTTTTTCCATCTTTGTTATATCCATATATTGCTTTTACCAATAAATCTCCTTCTTCAATTTTGTGTCTTAAATTTCTTCTTATATTTTTGCTATCATCTCTTGCTCTTCTTTCATTAAACCATGCATATAGCCCAAACATTTCCTCATTGTATTGTTCATCTTCAAATATGATTTCTACTCCTTGCTCTTCTAGGTATTCTACAAATTCTAAGGCTTCTCTTTGATTTCTTCCAAGCCTTGCAGAGTTTTTAAAAACAATAACATCTATTTCTTTGTTTTTAGCTCTTTCTTTTATGTCATCAAATCTACTAAAATCTGTTCCACTTTTGTCATCATCCATTATAATATCTACTATGTTTGTGAAACCATGACTTTTACAGTATTTTACAAGTAAATCTCTTTGTGTTTCGATTCTCTCATAGTTTTCTCCATAGTCATCCCTGCTCTCTCTACAATAAATTACTACTCTTTTTTCTTCGTTAGATTTTTGCATTTTTATACCTCCAGTTTAATGTATCAATAACATTAATTTTGTATTGTTATTTTATTGTGTTTATTATATGTTAAAAGTCCTAAACTTTCAAGAATATTCTTAAAATTTTAGAACCTTTTTATTACTATTTAATTTTCTGAAATAACTCTATCAAACTATTGTAAGTACATAGTATTTTTTTATGCAACTTTTTCTTTATAATTTACAATTGTTACTTCTGTTGCTAACTGCTTTAATTGATTTACAATTTTTTCAATATTCTCTGCTGTTTCATCATCAAAGTATTGCTCTCCACATTGAGTACATACTTTTGCAGTTACACCTTTGACAATAATAATTGTATCTTCTAAATCAACTACATAATTTTCTTTTCTTTTTTCTAAATTTCCCTTACACATAAAACAATTCATTATTCTTTCCATCCTTTAAAAATTTATTATAACTACTTTCTTTTTTTCCTATTATGTGCTATATTAAATATGCTAATAATTAATATGATTGAAATTCCTATCATTGTGTATAACAAATTATTATTTTCTATTAATTGGCTTTGATTTTTATTGTTACCTATTTCGCTTGTTTCTTCACTCCAAATCCCGAGTTTATTATTTTTTGCAATTTCTTCACTTTCTTGTAATATTCCAGCATATTTATAATTATTCTGTAACATATAAGTTTCGGCTAATCCATTTTCAACTAATAAATTTTGCAATAATTCATCATCTATCCATATCCAAGCTAAATATCTATCATATTTATCTTTTTTATCTGCTATATCATCAAATTCTAATTCAATTTTAGTAGCATTTTTAAGTTTCTCTTTTGTAAAATCACTTGCTTCTTTTCCCCATTCTTCTTCGCCAATTTCTGGATGTACAGTTTCTTTTGTATTTATTCCTAAAAATCTAACAGTAATTTGCTTTCCATTCATTTTAAATTTTGCAGTATCTCCATCTACCGCTTCTACTAATTCTACTTCAATTTTATTTGTATCTCCATCATAATCGTTTTCTATTTTATTAAACTTTTCATCATAATATACA
Organism: uncultured Clostridium sp.; assembly: GCA_948472955.1. Lineage (GTDB taxonomy): Bacteria > Bacillota > Clostridia > TANB77 > CAG-508 > CAG-269. The sequence goes on from CAOKVW010000042.1 coordinate 11,425, forward strand.
GCTGGCATAACAATTACCCATTTTTGATTTTCTTCATCCCATTTTACTTGATGATAATGGACTACTCCATCTTCTTTGTGGTAGCCATAATATTTTCCGTTATATTCAGTTATATTTTTTGAATCTTTATCTTTCCAACCTGTAATATTACCACCATGTGCAAAACTCATAGTGCTTATACATATTAGTATTACTATAATCATTATTACATTTTTTAACTTTTTCATTATTACCACCAAACAAATTATACCATAAGGAGGAATTATTTTGAACGATTTTTTTAACTTTTCATTAAATAGCTTAAATTTATTACATAATAAAATTCATGATAATATCAATGGCAGTTTAGTTGATAACTTTATTCATGAATTGCAAAACTATTTAGAATTACAATCAAATGATAAAATATTAGAAAATTTACCTGATAATACAAATCTGCATTTTGCAAAATTTGAGGAAAATTTCGCAGTTTGCTTTGATTATTCTTCTAAAACTATATATAATATTCCTAAATCTTACTTAAAAGAGGCAAATCCAGAAGTTGGAGAAGCTATAAAAAAAGTTTCTTCAAAAGATTTTCGTGTAGATACTACAGGAATTTCAGCAAATGCAAATGATATTGATAAGCTTTTAAGTGAATGCAGTTATGCTACTCTTTCTTCAAAAATAAGTGTTTTACCAGAATATTATAAAATTTCTGATATTGGTATAGATTTCGCAGTTTGTAGGAATCTAAATACTAACAAATCAGAAAATATCCCCATAGATGACATTCCTAAGAATGCCCAAAATGGAGATACTTTAGTCTATAAAGATGGTAAGTTTATTATAAATTGAACTAACAAGAAAAACTTGTCAGTTCAATAATCTCTTTATACAAACTATCTAACATTGCCTTATAAGTCGTTTTATTTTAATTTCTTCTTATTGTTAAAAGTTAATTTTTTATTTTTCTCCTTCTCTATTTGTTTTGCACTTTTATTTGGAGTTGGTAAATCTTCTGGCATTGTTCCACCTATTTTCTTAATTGTTTGTCTAACCGCTTGTCCAACTTTATGATGTGTTATACAAGCATCATCTTCATTATTAATATTTTTGTTTTTTAATACTTCATCTGTTTGTGTTATTCGGAATAAATTTGCTGCTAATTCCGTACTACTCATATAATCTAATATATCTTCCTTATCTGATATTCCTTTGCGGTTAGCTATATCTTTTGCTGTTTCTCCATTATATAATCCTCTATATCCATAATTATTGAATTTTCCATAATTTTTAACTCCAGCTAATTTTGCAGTATCAAATAAATATCTATTTTTATTCTTTACATTTTGTCTTGTATATAATCTCTTTTCATCTTCGCTTAACTGCTCATATTCTTGTCTTGTTATTTCTTGTTTTCTAGTTTGAACTGCAAAATATGTTTGAGCAAGTGCTATTGCTTTTTTTCTACTATCTCCATTTTGTGCAATTAAATAACAAGCATATCTAGTTAACTTTAAATCATCAATTTCCATTTCTGCATTATTACCTACTTTTAACACCCTCCCAACATCGGCAAAGTGTTCCTCTTCTGCAATATCACTCCCTTTACAAGCTTCTTTTGCTTTATTTATTACATTTTTAAAATTTCCCCATTTACTATATTCTAACATTGTCATCAGTTCTCTAGCATACCAAAATTCAATTCCATTTTCATTTGTATGCTTAATACTCTCGAAATCTTTTTCCGTTTTATTTACTAAATCGCTTCCCATATTGATACTCCTTTCTTTCAATCATTTAAAATTTATAATAATTTATTTATGTTTTTCTTTCATTTCGAACTTGCAACAAATTCTTGCAAGTTCACTTTTCTATTTTCTAAATTCTTATTGCAACCCACTTATATTTTATATCATATCTTTAATTATTTTGCAATAATTTTGCGAATTTTTGTTTTGCTTTTATTTATATTTTTCTTTTATTCTATCGGAAATAATATCGGTGAATACCTGCCTATAATCTTGAGTATCACCAACACTTGCTTTCGGACAAATAAATACTGCAAATGGTAATTTATCCTTTTTATTTTTATGTATTTTTGATTTGTTTATTTCTTCATTCAAATACACCACCTCTCTTAAAAAATATTCTCATCATCAATAAATATGATCTTTTTTAAGGCAAATAAATAAGCAAGTCATTTACTTTTAATAAATGCTTGCTTTTAGTTGATTTTTTGGAACAATATTTTGAACATAATTAGACTAAGTATTTTTTTGACATTTCAATTGCATGTTGCCATTGTAAATGTCTTAAATACTCTAACTCATAATCTTCTTTCTCCTTCAAAATTTTTGTTCTTAACTGTCTAGTTGTCTTTTTTCTCTCAAGATAATTTTTATGTTTTATCTTACTTCTTATTTCCTT
>CAOKVW010000043.1 GCA_948472955.1 uncultured Clostridium sp.
GCTATGCCGATTACAGATATAGTATGCAGAGGCAGTTACGGATAACTTACGCAATTGACCAAAGGGAGATTGTGAACAAAAAGAAGGGAAGAAAAATGATTTACCAAGAAAAATTCAAAGTGGGATTAAAAGATGTGTGGAAAGGAAAGCAAGTAAGCAACAAAGCCATACTGGAATATTTAGAAGACGTAGCCTCTTATCATTCAGATTCAGTTGGATATGGCATAAATACTTCAGACACAACTCATTTAACATGGTTATTGTTAGATTGGAAAGTAAAAGTAATAAAAAGACCAGAATATGGACAAACTTTAGATATACACACATGGTCAAGATATATCGTCAAATGTTATGCTTATCGAGATTTTGAAATATATGATGAAAATCATAATCTTTGTGTTATAGCATCTTCCAAGTGGTTATTAATCAATAATCAGACCAGAAAAATTGCTAAGATTGAAGAGACAATGGCTAATCAATATGAATCAGAGATAGAAAAATCAGTTTTTTCAGAAAAAGAAATTGAGAAAATAAAAGCACCTACTAATTACAAAAGTAGTATAATATATCAAACAAAAAGAAAAGATATAGATGTAATTGGGCATATGCATAATTTATATTATTTAGATTTAGCCTATGAAGCTTTGCCAGAAGAAATCTATAACCACAGACCGTTTGATGAAATACAAATTATGTATAAAAAGGAAATAAAACTGGGTGAGACGGTTGTTTGTAAATATGCTTATGAAGACAATAGGCATATTGTAGTCGTGCAAAGTGAGGATGAAAAGATATTACATGCTATCATTACGTTGAAATGATTTTGGGTGATTTTTTTCTCTGTCCCCAAAATCATCCCCAAAATCATCTCAGAAATCGTAAAAAGTTAACAAAAAATGTTGAATTTTGTAAAATGGTTGTGGTATAATAAAAAGCGGTTTTAATAAAAAGAGGATTATCGAGACCTCAAGAAAGGAAGGAAAATCAAAATGAAAAAAGATTTAAGAAAAACAAAAATTGTGGGAACAATAGGACCAGCTAGTGAGCATAAATTAAAGGAGTTATTTGAAGCAGGATTAAATGTGACAAGAATTAATTATTCACATGGTAGTTGGGATGAACAATCAGAAAAAACAGAAGAGGTTATTAGATTAAGAAAAGAACTTGATATACCAATTTCTTTATTATTAGATATGCAAGGACCAGAAATCAGAACAGGTATGTTAGTAACAGGAAAAAATGAAAAAATCAAATTAGAAGATGGACAAAAATTCACATTAGTTAATGAAGATATTGTAGGAGACAAAGACAAAGTATCTGTATCTTACAAAGAATTATACAAAGATGTAAAACAAGGAAGCAAGGTTTTAATTGATGATGGGGCCATCGAATTGGTGATTGACGAAATTGTGGATAAAGACATTGTATGTACGGTCGTACATGGAAATGGATTAGGTAGTAGAAAAACCATTAACTTACCAGGAACAGCAGTACGCCTACCAGCTTTAAAACAAAAAGATATTGATGATTTAAAAACTGCTTGTGAACATGATTATGATTATGTTGCTATGTCATTTGCCAGAAACAAAGATGACATTGACCAAGTAAGAAAAGTATTAGATGAAAATGGTGGAAAAGATATTAAAATCATTACAAAAGTAGAAAATGTGGAAGGGCTAGAACATATGGAAGAAATCGTTGAAAATGCAGATGTTCAAATGATTGCTCGTGGCGATATGGCTACTGAAACAGATTTTACAGAACCACCAGTTATGCAAAAAAGATTTATCAAATTATCAAATAAAGCAAGTAAACCAGCTATTACAGCAACACAAATGCTAGAATCTATGACATTTAATCCATTACCAACTAGAGCAGAAGCAAGTGACGTAGCCAATGCAATTTATGACAGAACAAGTGCGGTTATGCTATCAGGAGAATGTGCTATGGGAAAATACCCAGTAGAATGTGTTGAAACGATGGTAAAAATAGCAAATAGAGTGGAAAAAGATATTGATTACTGGAAGAGATTTAAGAACAAAGATGTTCCAATGGATACACTTGAAAGCAAAATTTCTTATGCAACAGCTGTTATGGCAATGAACATAAATGCAGATGCGATTGTATGTTATACCAATACAGGAGATTCAGCAAGAAGATTGGCTGGATTAGGAGTAGGATGCCCAATTTTAGCTATCACAGATAATAGAAGAACTTATAATCAATTAGCTATTGTATGGAATGTAACACCAATCTTTGTAGAAAAGAAAGATGTTATTAATGACATCGTAGAAGAAGGAATTGAAAAATTAAAACAAAAGGGTATTTTAGAAAAAGATGATATCGTTGTGATTTCAGGAGGACCTAAATTATTAGCCTCTACACAAGATAGTAAAATTATCGGTGGAATTGCAAAAATATAGTGAATAAAATAGGAATTTCCCTCATAATGAGGGATTTTTCTTTGCTTCTAAATAGACTTTTTTTGAGTTTCGGTTTTTTACATTGATTTTTGTAAAGCTATATGATATAGTAAGAAAAATCACATATGATATACTATACTTATTAAAAAGGGAAGGAGAAAGGGAGAAAAAGGTAACCTGTCCCAAAAGTAGCCAAAAGGGGTATCATGGGGTCTGTCCCAGAACACGACAAAAGGGGTATGATGGTGCCTGTCCCAGAAGTAACCAAATGAAACCAATTGTAGCAATTATACGGAAAACCAAATGTGGGAAAATCCACTTTTTTCAATTATTTAGTGGGAAGCAGAATTTCGATAGTACAAGATACACCAGGTGTGACCAGAGATAGAATTTATGCAGAAACAAATTGGAGAGGGAGAGATTTTACCTTAATTGATACTGGTGGTATTGAACCAGATTCCGAAGATATTATTTTATCACAAATGAGAGAACAAGCGAATTTAGCCATAGCAATGGCAGATGTTATTTTGTTTTTGACAGATATTAGACAAGGGGTAACAGCTGCTGACAGAGAAATTGCATTGATGCTAAAAAAATCTAAAAAGCCAATTGTTTTAGTATGTAATAAAGCCGATAATTTTGAGAAAGATAAACAAGAGGCTTATGAATTTTACAATTTAGGAATTGGAGAGCCCTATCCTATTTCTGCCACCAATGCCATTGGAGTGGGAGATGTATTAGATAAGATATATGAAAGTTTTCCACCTAAAACAGAAAACGAAGAAGAAAGTAATATCATCAAGGTAGCTGTCATCGGAAAGCCAAATGTAGGGAAATCTTCTTTGATTAATAAAATTTTAGGAGAAAATAGAGCGATTGTTAGTGATATTGCTGGAACCACTCGTGATGCGATTGATACCGAATTTGAGAATGAAAAAGGGAAATATACTTTAATCGATACAGCAGGAGTTCGAAGGAAAAGTAAGGTCAAAGAATCCATCGAAAAATTTAGTATTATGAGAACCTTATTGGCAATTGAAAGAGCAGATGTGTGTTTGATGATGATAGATGCAACCGAAGGGGTAACAGATCAAGATGCTAAAATAGCAGGAGAAGCACATGAAGCGGGAAAAGGGGTTATTATTGTTGTCAACAAATGGGACGCAGTAGAAAAAGAAACAGGAACACTAGAAAAGTACAAAAAGGAAGTATACGATAGACTAAAATATTTATCCTATGCCCCTATGATATTTATATCAGCCAAAACAGGACAAAGAGTTACAAAATTGTTTGATTTAATCAATCATGTAGCAGAACAAAATGCAATGAGAGTTACGACCTCTCTTTTAAATCAAGTGATTAATGAAGCCATTGCCATTGTGCAACCGCCAACAGACAAAGGAAAAAGATTAAAAATTTATTATGGCACGCAGGCTTCTACCAAGCCACCAACATTTGTTATTTTTGTGAATAATAAAGAGTTATTTCATTTTTCTTATGAACGTTATTTGGTCAACCAAATTAGAAAAGAGTTTGGTTTGGAAGGGACGCCAGTTAGAATTATTGTAAGAGAAAGGGTTGAAAAATAATTACAATCCAACATATAAATAAAAAGGAATAATAGTAAAGAGGAGGAACAAGAGATGATAGAATATATAATTATGGCAATGATTGCCTATTGTATAGGAAGTGTAAATTTTTCTGTTATCATTAGTAAAAAAATAGCAGGATTTGATGTGAGAGAAAAAGGAAGCGGAAATGCAGGAACAACCAACATGTTACGTTCAGTGGGAAAAAAGGCAGCAGCGATAACATTATTATGTGATATAGCAAAAGGGATAGTAGCGATAGCTATTTCCATGATAATTGGTAATATCATGCAAGAAACCAATCAAGAATTATTACTTCAAATTGCTGCAATTGCTGTTGTCATAGGTCATACGTTTCCAATATTTTTTGGTTTCAAAGGTGGAAAGGGAGTTGCCACTTCGATTGGAATTTTATTAATGAGCAATTGGAAAATTGGATTAATTTGTTTGATATTTGCTTTCGTTTTAATGATATTAACAAGAATGGTATCAGTGGGTTCTTGTGCAGCAGCTATTTTATTCCCAGTTTTAACATTATTTATAAATGATAGTTATACGATACTAACAGAAGGTAAAAATGGAAATACTTATTTTATTTATAGTGTTCTTTTAGCGGTAATTGTGTTATATAATCATAGAAGTAATATCAAAAGATTATTAAATGGAACAGAAAATAAATTGAGTTTTAAAAAATAAAATCAAGTAACAAAAAGAGATGGGAGATAAGGAAATGAGCAAAATAGCGATTATAGGAAGCGGAAGTTGGGGAGTAGCATTAGCTACCCATTTAGCAAAACAAGGAAATGAAATCAAAATATGGTCTTTTGATGAAGAAGAAAAAAGATTAATCAATGAAGAAAGAAAATGCAAATTCTTGCCAGGATTAGTGATAGATAAAAATATAACGTGTTCTAGTCAATTTGAAGAAGTAATCAAAGGAACAGAATTTATTTTACATGTAACCCCCTCAAAATTCACAAGAGAAACCTTTCAGCAATACAAACAATATGTTGGTAATAAACCAGTTATTATTTGTTCCAAAGGATTTGAAAAAGAAAGTCTAAAAACATTAGATGAAGTGATTTTAGAAGAATTACCAACAGCTAAAGTAGGCGTATTATCTGGTCCAAGTCATGCAGAAGAAGTATCTGATAGTATTCCAACTGTTTTAGTAGTAGCCTCTAAGCACGAGGAGGTTTTAAAAAAGATACAAGATACTTTTATGTGTGAAGAAATGAGAATTTATACTTCAAAAGATGTAAAAGGTGTCGAACTAGGAGGTGCTTTAAAAAATATCATTGCCTTTTGTGCTGGGGTAGCAGCAGGAATAGGATTAGGGGATAATACCTTTGCTGCGTTAATTACAAGAGGGCTAAATGAATTATCAAGATTAGGAGTAGCATTGGGGGGAGAGAAAGAGACTTTCTATGGTTTGAGTGGTTTAGGTGATCTAATCGTAACTTGCCTTAGTGAACATAGTAGAAATCGAAGAGCAGGAAAATTGATGGGGCAAGGCAAAACATTAGAAGAAGCGAAAAAAGAAGTAGGAATGGTCATTGAAAGCATAGATAATATTGATGTGGCTTATGAGTTATGCAAAAGACATCAAATCGAAATGCCAATGGTAGAAACTGCTTATCAAATGATTTATAAAAATTTAAAACCACAAGAAGCCGTTAAAAAATTAATGACAAGAGATAAAAAAAGTGAATAATTACCAAAGAAAAATCAAATAATAAAAAAGAAAAGGAGAGATAGAAATGGATTTTTTTGATAAATTAGGGAAAAAAGCATCAGAAGCCTATAAGGTAACAGCTGATAAAACGGGAAAAATAGCAAAAGAAACAAAATTAAAATTCAAAATAGGAGAATTGAAAACGCAAATTAATGATATTTACGAAGAAATTGGTAAAAAAGTATATGAAAAACATGTAAGAGAAGAGGAAATATCAATCAAAAAAGACTTAGAGGAGCAATGTACTAAAATTGATGTCTTGAGTGACGAAATAGAGAGTTTATTAAAGCAATGTTTAGAATTAAAAGACAAAACACAATGTAAAAAATGTTATAAGGAAATTGAAAAAGACGATAAATTCTGTCCTAATTGTGGTGCGAAACAAACAGATGAGCCTGCAAAAGAGGTAGAAATATTAGAAACATTAGAAAATGCAGAAGTGAAGGAAGAAAAGAAAAAAGAAAAACAAAAGGTAAAAGAAGATTTAGAAGAAGAGGTAAAAGACAAAAAGAAAAAAGAGAAAACATGTAAAAAAGACACAAAAAAAGAAGCCAAAAAAGAGAATCAAAAAGATGAGGATAAAAAGGAAGAAAAATCTAATTTAGAAAAAACAGTCAAAATAGAATCTAATGTCAAATTGGCAGAAGATGACCAGTAAGTATAGAGAGGAGAGAAGAGAGTAGAGTTTGCAAGGCTTTACTCTTTCATTAAAAAATGAAGATAGTAGTACAAAGAGTAAAAAATGCACAAGTAGAAGTGGAAGGAAAAATAGTAGGAAACATACAAAAGGGATTTTTGGTATTGCTAGGTGTTACTCATGAGGATACGCAAGAAGAAGCAGATTATCTAGTAAAAAAACTTTGTAAATTGAGGGTATTTACCGATGAAAATGACAAAATGAATTTAGCCTTAAAGGATGTAGGTGGCGAATTATTAATTGTTTCTCAATTTACTTTATATGCAGATTGTACAGGAGGAAATAGACCTTCTTTTACCGAAGCTGCCAAACCAGAGCAGGCAAATGAGTTATATGAATACTTTTGTTCTGAATGTGAGAAAAATGATATTCATGTAGAAAAAGGGATTTTTGGTGCTGATATGAAGGTCAGTCTTTTAAATGATGGACCAGTCACTATTATCTTGGAAAAATAAGAGAATGTCCCCACTGGTTCCGGGAGTAAATGGGGATATTTAATAAGGAAAACGCTCATATAAATATTTGATAATATCATCCGCATTTTCTTGTGTCACATGAAGAAACACATCTTTATCTAAACAAATCCACATACTTAAAGCGTAATCTTCGCAGTTATCAATAAACGTACCGATAATTTCAGCCAATTCGATGGGATTTTCGTATTCTTTTTCCCAATTAGAACAGTCTTCTATGTCAAAATCGGTATTATAAAAATGACTTAGAAATCGATTTAATTCACCTTTTTTTTGACTATATAAATTAACTCTTACCAACATAAAATCTCCTAAAATTAATCTTTCTATTAGTATAAAAAAATAGAATAAAATTTATTCATGGAATAAAGAAAAAGGAAAATGTAAATACTAGAAAAAAAGGAAATTAGGGAGGTTTTAAAATTTGAAAAAGTGGAAAAGAATAGGATATATTGTATTACTTGCCATTGTGGTAGTGTTGTCTTTTACCATTTATACAAATGCAAGCAAAAATAACGGCAAAACGCAAAAAGACAAGACATTTTCGGAAATTAAATTTGTGGAAACCAAAATTGCTAATTTGTTAAATACAATGAATCATATTGAATCTAGGAATTATGGTGTTGTTACAAGTGAACTTTCCAAAGAGACAACTCAGAAATCTAGTGGTGGTAGTTCGTCTGGAAGCCAGTCAGGAGGAGGCTCTTCTGGTGGAGGTGCATCAGGCGGACAAGCTTCTGGAGGAGGTAGTTCATCAGGTGGAGAATCTTCTGGTGGGGGAAGCTCATCAGGAGGAGAAAGCTCTGGTGGGCAATCTTCTGGTGAGCAAGGTGCTGCTGATAGTTCGAGCCAAGGAAAGACCGAAGACGAAGAAAAGAATAAAAAATTTGAATTGAAATCAAAAGGTGTTTTAACCAATACAGAGGATATTAATTGGGACAGTGTAAAAAGTGAAATAGAAAATCTATATACATCTTTACCTTCTATTACCATAGATTTATATCAGCTAAATATTAATCAAGAAGATGTTTTGGCTTTTAATACAGAAATTGATAAATTGACTGGTGTTGTAAAAGATGAGAAAAAAGAGGAGACGTTATCACAATTAACAAAAGTATATGAGTATATACCTAAATTTTTGCGTAGTTCTGGACAAGAGGAATTATATACCACTTTAATAGAAACAAAATTGAATGTGTTTAAGGCATATGCTAAATTAGATACAGATAATTGGCAAGAGATTTCAAAGGATATGAAAAATGCAATTGATAGTTATTCTAAATTATTAACGAATACAGAAATAGAGGCAAGGAAACAGTATAATATTAGCAAAGCGTATATTATGTTGAATGAACTACAAAACGCTGTGAACTTACAAGATACGTCTGTGTTTTTGATAAAATATAAGAATTTATTAGAAGAAATGAATAATATTTAATGGAAAAGACATCTTAAAATACAGTAAAATGTAAATTAAGATGTTTTTATTATATCAATTCATATTTAATGTTAAATGTAAAATCACAAAAAAGGTTACTGTTTAATAGGAAGAAATGTCGAATTATGTCGATGAAAAGTACTGAAAATTACAATAAAACACTTGACAAAATTCAACACAAATATATAATTTAATTGAAAAGGGGTGGTTAGATGAAATTAAAAAGAATTTTGTTTTTTACATTATTTATAATTTTATGTATAGGAATGTCGAATTCTTGTATGGGAGAGGATGGTAATATTAATAATTTGAATTTTACATACAAAGGAACAAATTATAATATAAATGTAGGACAAATAGCAAAAGAAAAAAATATCAATATAGAGGATTATCCATATTATTTTGTCGTAAAAGAAAAAGGGGAGTCAGCTATATCGATTTGTTATAGTCAAAAGAGAACATATGCAGGTACCGATCCTAATAATTCTAGTGTGTATAGAATTTATGGAAGTGACCCGACATTAAAAATAAGTATAGAGGAAAATGGTTCTGTGACTGGAAAGATTGTGGATCTTGCTTTCCATTCTCTTTCTATCAATAAAGATATTTTTGTTGTAACAAATCATGATATTTTTTGTGGTAGTCAAATTGCTTATAACAGAAATCATGGGTATGAATATGATTCTTCTCAAGAAAGTACAAAAGTTTGTAATGATATAATGAAAGTGACCAAGCAAACAAAAGTATATGAAAAAGCAGCAATGAATTACAATGAAATAACGACACTATCATTAGGAGACGTAGTAAAAAGAATTGCCTATTCAGTAAATACAGTAAATGGTCATACGTGGGATAAAATTGTATTAAGTAATGGTACAGAAGGATATATATTTACGGATAATTTGGAAAAAGCAACTGAATACGAAAATATACATTTTGAATATAATGAAAAAAATTATAATTTGTATTTTCTATCTTCAAAATATGAAATAAATTTAAACGATTATCCATATTATTTTATAACAAAAGAAACAAAAACATCGTCAGCTATATCGATTTATTATAGTCAAAAGAGAACATATGCAGGTACCGATCCTAATAATTCTAGTGTATATAGAATTTATGGAAGTGACCCAACATTAAAAATAAGTATAGAGAAAGATGGTTCTGTGACTGGAAAGATTGTGGATCTTGCTTTCCATTCTCTTTCTATCAATAAAGATATTTTTGTTGTAACAAATCATGATATTTTTTGTGGTAGTCAAATTGCTTATAACAGAAATCATGGGTATGAATATGATTCTTCTCAAGAAAGTACAAAAGTTTGTAATGATATAATGAAAGTGACCAAGCAAACAAAAGTATATGAAAAAGCAGCAATGAATTACAATGAAATAACGACACTATCATTAGGAGACGTAGTAAAAAGAATTGCCTATTCAGTAAATACAGTAAATGGTCATACGTGGGATAAAATTGTATTAAGTAATGGTACAGAAGGATATGTATTTACCGATAATTTGGAAAAAGCAACTGAATACGAAAATATACATTTTCGATGTAATGAAAAAAATTATAGCTTATATTTTTCTCCTTCACAATATGGAATAGCTTTAAAAGATTTCCCCTACTATCTTGTAGCAAAAGAAGAAGGTGAGTCAGATATATCAATTTATTATAGTCAAAAAAAAATTACAGCATCATATGATTCGATGTATCGTTGGTACAGAATTACAGGTAGTGAATCGGCGTTAGAAATAAAGATAAAGCCTACTGGTTTAGTATCGGGAAGGGTTACGAATTTATCCAGAGGATCTACACATGTAATTAAAGAAGATTTTATAGTAGCTAATCACGATATTTTACAGGGAAATACAATATTTTTTAATAGAAATCATGGATATTTAGAAAAAGATTATATTTCCACAAATGGGTTATATTTTTCAACTGATTCTGGTTGCTTTTATAATATAGATACAACAGCAGAAACAAATATAATCGAAGGAGAATTAGAACATAATTCAGTTTCCATTACAGAAGAAGAACGAAAAACTGAAATAGAAAAAAGGCAGTTAGGAATAACTTTATCTAATATGGCTTACGAGGTACATATGAAAGATGCCGCTAATAATTTATTATATTTTTTAACAAGTGGTGAACAAATGTATACGAATGAAACTGGAAAAATATATTCATATGAAGAAGGATACTATAAAACTGGTCATACTGCAAAGGAAATGTTGTTTGAAAATGCAATTAGAGATATGAATGAACCAAAGGAGATGCTAAACAGCTCTATAAATTCAATGATAGAAGCGGCAGAAAACATAATCGTTAAAAATACCGATAAGCAACCAATATATTGTTATACAGAAATAAATGGTCAATGTCCAGCTCCGAATTTAGATTGGTTTATGGCTGTTTACAATTACAGAACAAGAGGTAGTGCTGTTGTTTCAAAAGAAGGGGATTCTTATACAATGACTTTTAAATATATAATGATTGATTATTATGATTGGGAAGAAGCAGAAGAAACGAAAAATTGGAATCCATACATAGGTGCGCAAACAGAATTTTCGAAATTAAATAAATATGGATTATCCAGAAATTATACCAATTATGATATTTTGAACTATACTGTTACATGGAAACAAGGACAAAGAGTAGGAAATGGTGCAAATGTTACTGGACCAGGTTTATAAAAAAATATAAGGGATGATAGTAAAAATGAGAAAAAAATTAATTTTTATAGTAAGTTTATTTATGATATTATTTTTAATGATAATTGTATACCAAGTCAAACAAAATGATAAAACAAGTTATGAAATAACGAATGCAACTAATATAGCAATTTTTGAAGAAACAGAAATTGAAACTATAAAAGATAAAAATGATACTTTAGAACCGACAGATATATCTTACATAATAGGAGAGGTTCCAGTAACTAAAATAGATATACAAATAGAACAAAATAAATTAAATTCATTTTCGGAGGAAGGGAAGAAAATTCTATGTAAAAATCAAGATGTAATAGTTGAAACGACTAAACAATTTGTAGCAGAACAAGAAGCTATAAAGAATGGTTTTAGTATTTCAGATAGTAAAAAAAAGAGATATAAAGAGATAGCAGAGATATTTTATGAAGATAGTGACAAAACAATCCCAAAACAGCAGTTTATCGAAATATGGATTGCCACACAAGAAAGAGATGAATTAGCTGACCTATTTATGGCAGATACATTAGCAAAGATAACTACTAATGAATTTTCTTGTGATAATGATTTAGTAAAAAAAGCAGTTGAGGATTATAAAAAAGATAAAACAGGAGAAAAACTAAATATAGCATACAATGAATATCTTATGTTTTTAATAAGTAGATATAATATAGAATATTAAAGAACGGGATAAGCATGCTATTATTTTAAATAAATTAAAAAGATTAGAAATAAAATTGACAAATACTTGACAAAATTCAACAAAAATATATAATTGAACTAGGATGTAATAGAAATATGAGGGATAGTAAAAATGGGAAAAAAACTAGTTATTATAATAAGTTTATTTATGATATTATTTTTAACCTTTACTGTATATAAAATGAGACAAGAAAATAAAACAATATCTGAAAAAACTAATATGACTGTTCTTGAAGAAGCAGAAATTGAGAATATAAAAGCTAAAAATGATACTTTAGAACCGACAGATATATCTTATACAATAGGAGAGATGCCAATAACTAAAATGGATATACAAATGCAAGAAAAAAAATTGAGTGTATATTCAGAAGAAGAAAAAGAAATCTTCTGTAAAAATCAAGATATAATAGTTGAAACAGCTAAAGAATTTGTAGCCGTACAAGAAGCTATAAAAAATGGAATTAGCATTTCAGATAGTAAAAAAAAGAGATATAGAGAGATAGCAGAGACATTTTATAAGGATAGTGATAAAACAATTCCAAAAGAGCAGTTTATACAAATATGGGTTGCTAGACAAGAAAGAGATGAATTGTCAAGTTTGTTTATGGCAGATACATTAGTAAAGATAAGTACTGATGAGTTCTCTTGTGATAATGATGTAGTTAAAAAGGCAGTTAAAGATTATAAAAAAGATAATACTTTAGAAAAACTAAATATAGCATACAATGAATATCTTCTGTTTTTAATAAGTACATATAATATAGAATATTGAAGAATATAATATATGTGAACTGGATAAGAGGTTTATGCTTTTAATAAATTTGAAATAAGTCTATAATTTTTCAACATTTTATGTTATAATAAAAAACGAATTTAAGAATTTCTAAGCGGTGGTAACCGCAAAGAAATTCTAGAAATTCCCATATTTATCTTGTACGGAAATTTCTCCCACAGGGAGAACTTTCCTACAATATAAAAAACAGAGTAAATTGAATAGTCGCTGGTAAATCTCCGAAAGGAATTACGAGAGGAAAGTCCGGGCTTCACAGAGCAAAGATGCTAGATAACGTCTAGTGAGGGTGACCTTAAGGAAAGTGCAACAGAAAACAACCGCCATACGTACGGAATTCACTCCGACGTCGTGGTAAGGGTGAAAAGGCGAGGTAAGAGCTCACCGCCACTATGGTGACATAGTGG
>CAOKVW010000044.1 GCA_948472955.1 uncultured Clostridium sp.
ATTTCCAATATATAATAATTTTATTTACTGGTGTAATCTTGGAATAAATATTGGAAGTGAACAAAATAAATTAAGACCTGTTTTAATATTAAAAACTTCTAAAAATTCTCCTATATGTACTATTCTCCCCTTAACAACAAAAAGATTACAAGATGGTTTTTGGTTTCATATTGACCTAGAAAAAATTGATTCTACCATTTTAGTTGAACAGTTAAAAGTTGTTAGTAAAATAAGAATTACAAATCCTTATAGAAAAAAAGGGGATTTAGTTTCTATTTCACAAAATGATTGGTACAAAATTAATTCACAACTTGAAAATTTATATAGGTTAAGACCTCTAAAAGATAAATAAAATTTTGAATTTCACTTGACTTTCTTCTATTAAATAGTTTATAATTAAGTTAATAAAACATTAGTGTCCGTTCTGGAAAGAACGTAATCATAAAAATCCGATAGCTCAAAAGCTATCGTTTTTTTATTGCATACAATTTAAGGTTTCCTCATATACTATTGTTACATTAGTGTCCATAGCATTTTGCTATGTTAGTCATTAGTAAAAGGAGAAAATCTGTAATATTGACTTTCTCCTTTTTATTAGCTATTATCCTATCCTTCTCTTCTTTTTCGAAATCACATTGGTAGCAATCACAAAACCAATTGTAAACAGCAAAATGATACCCATATTCATTAAAATTGGTTTCATCGATTCGAAATCAAACATCTCTAATGATTTCAATCTCTCATTGCTACTAATATAATAATAAGAAGGTAATATATGAGCTATTTTCAAAACCGAATCTGGCAACCATTCCATTGGCACAAAAGCACCACACAAAAAGCTCGAGCCCAATGCCACCACATTAACAATTCCATTAATCGCATTTTTATTGATAACTAAATTGCCAATCAAAAAGGCAATGGTAACCGCACAAATGGTAAACACGAATGAATTTGCCATATACATGAATCCATGTGTCGTAAACATGACATCACCTATTAGGATGAAACTTAACACCACATAGAATATCCATAAACCAATTGCCAATAGAATATTGGCTACTAATAATTGGCGATTATGCGTTTTATAATTCATACTACTAATAATCGTTCTTTTGGCTATTTTCTCTTCTTTAAAACTCGATAAAACCAAACAAATCACATACACACATCCTGCTAAAATACTATAGTTGGCAAAATTATAATAAAAAGCTGCTTTACTTAAATTATTGGTATCTAATTTAGAAGTAATTTCTACCTCTGTTTGTTTTGCTAATGTTTCATTTATTTTTTCGATTAATTCTTGCTCATTCTCTATATTTTTCTGATATAAATTAGCCACTTTAACATATCTTTCTAACATCATTTCTGCCAAACTTGCTTGATAATCTCCTGTGCTTTTGATTTCAATGTTAGGATTTTTACCCTCTAAAAAGTCCTCTCTATAATGCTCTGGTATATAAATAATATAATTGACATCTCGATAAAACAAAGCATCATCAATGGCTTGTTCATCCTCTTTAATCTCTTTTATTTTACTATTTTTTTCTATATACTCAATTAGGTTTTGGGTTATTCCTTCTCCTTTATCTTGGTTTATGATGAAAACATCTGGCTCACTTGCTACAAAATTTGTACTATTTTCACTCGTTTGCATATTAAAACCACCAAATCCAATCAAAAAAGCTGTATACATGATAATTGGTACTTTACATTTGTTTAATACTTTTAAAAATGTTTTAAATACGGTCATTTTTGTTTCCTTTCTTTTTTCAATGTGGCGACTTTGTGCCTGTCCCAAAACTAGCCATTTGGGGCTACATTGTGCCTGTCCCAAAACTAGCCATTTGGGGCTACATTGTGCCTGTCCCAAAACTAGCCAAACTCGCCATCACAATCTTTCAAATTTTTGCTTTCTCAAACTAGCATACGACAAGGCAATCATAATAATCGCAAAAGCAAGTAAACTAGCAATATTAAAGAAATATCGGTCAAATGTATCATAATAATATAACGCATAAAAGCCATCTGTTATCATACTAGCAGGATTCATTTGATTCACAATTGGTAAGTTTTTATCTACAATGTATTTCATGGTGATTCCCATCATTCCTGATAAGAAACAGCCTAGCATAGTGACAGAGATAACGATTCCTGTTTTGACCGTTTCATTGGTTTTTAATAATGCTCCAATGGCTACCCCCATCGACAATCCAGCTAAGCTTCCTACTGCTCCTAATAAAATGATATATGGTAAATTGGTTCCATAGTCCACTTTTAGAACAAATACAGTATATACAAATAATATTGCTAATCCGATTAGCTGTACCACATAAGATGCCAAAACACTGCTAATTACTACTTTTCCTTTTGTTATTGGTGCAACCGATACTCTTTTTCCATTATGACTCATATTGGCTAAATTTTGATTAATGGCTACCATGCCAAGTATGCCACCATATAGACAAGTCATGGCAATTAATGTATAAAATTCTATCATCGTATAACTTAAATGATTCCTTGACACATTTTCAATTTTCGCTTCTTGATTTTGTGCCGTTTCTAATACATCTTTGTAGATTTTTTCATAATCTACACGATAATTTCCAGCTGTCATTTCTTTTTTGATTTCAGTTTCAGCAAGATTACTCACAATCTCGGTTGTTTGCGTGATTTCTTCTGTTACCTGTTTCAAAATCGTTTCATTAATTCCACTGGATTGAAAAGTGACTTTTGGTGTGTCTTCTTCTAGTTTCATATAGCCCGTTATTTCACCATCTTGTAATAATTGTTTTGCCTCTTCTTCTGTGGTGTATTTCGTATCAAACAATCTATCTTCATTTTCTGCATCACTTAAAGTGGCAAATGCTTCTTTCCATATTTCATTGTTTTTAAAATCCTCATTTTCTATGATGGCTATTTTTATAATGTCTAATTTTTCGCTATTTTCAATATTAGAAAAGGCCATGTTGAAAAATGTTCCAAGAATGATGGGAAAGGCATAGGTCCAAAACAGTAACATTTTATTTTTGTAAAGAGTTTTTAGTGCATATTTAAAATTATGAATAAACATTAATCTCGAAGCTCCTTTCCTGTTAATTCTAGGAATACATCATTTAAGGTTGGTCTTTCGGAATAAATTTTATTGTATTTAATTTCTTCTTTTTTTAGGTAATCCATTAAGTCTACCAAATTATTTTTTCCTTGTTTATAAGTAACAAGCAATACATTTCCATGGTAAGTTACTTCATCTACTGTTTCCATTTTCTGAATTGATTCGATATGTTTTGTCGCTAAATCATTTACTTCTACCGTTACTTTTTCTTCTATTTTGGCTAGTTCTTTTAGTTCATCAGCTGTTCCAGTCGCTAAGACTTTTCCCTTATCTAAAATGATAATTCTATCGCATATAATTTCTACTTCCTCCATATAATGTGTCGTATATACAATGGTTGCTCCCTTATCTCTTAATTTTTTAATACCATCTAATATATTGTTTCTACTTTGTGGGTCTACAGCAACGGTTGGCTCATCTAAAAAGATTAATTCTGGTTTGTGAGCAATTCCACAAGCTATGTTTAATCTTCTTAGCAATCCTCCTGATAGTTGCTTTGGATAGAATTTTCTAAATTCTTCTAATCCTACCAAATCAATTGCTTCGTCTATGTATTGTTTCCTTTTTGCTTTGTCTTTGATATATAACCCACAAAAATAATCTATATTCTCTTGTACGGTTAATTCCTCAAATACGGCAACGTCTTGGAATACTACTCCTATTTTTGCTTTGATATCATAGGCATCTGGTTTCATTTCTTTTCCAAATATTTTAATTTCTCCTTCACTAAAATTTAATAGTGATAAGATACAATTGATGGTGGTTGATTTACCGCTTCCATTTGGTCCCAATAAACCTAGTATTTCTCCCTTTTTTACTTCTAAGGATAACCCATCAATGGCTTTTAATTCTTTGTATTGTTTGGTTAAATTCTTGATTTCAATCATATTACTCATTTTTATTTCATTCCTATTCTTTTACTATATTTTTTTACCCTTTTGATTTAACATATCTGTTTTTAAATCATACAATTTTTGTGACAAATCCACATAGTATTTTTGTGGATTTGTCAATCTCTTTACTTCTTGCCATAAAGTACCTAGTTGTTCTTTGGTATATTGAGCTATTTCTTTCAAAGTAGGTATCTGATAAATTAATTTGCCATTTTCAAATATCTTTTGTTGTAATTCTTTTGCATAATAATTATCTAAGGTTTTTCTCTTCCAAGTATTATGTTGGTCAAATATTTCATATTCTCCCTCTGGCTCTGCCTCTTCTTTTAGCATAATAACATCTGCTAATGCATAATTGGTAGTCTTATCATAAAAACGATATATTTTTTTAAAACCTGGATTTGTAATCTTTTCTACATTGTCTGTTACTTTTATTTTCGGAATAATTTCATCCTTCTTTTGTATTGCTGCCAATTTATAGACTCCTCCAAATACTGCATCACTTTTGGCTGTAATTAAGTTCTCTCCCACACCAAATAAATCTACCTTTGCTCCTTGCTCTATTAAAGACGTTATAACATTTTCATCTAACGAATTAGTAAGACATATCTTACAATCTGCATAACCAGCTTTATCCAACATTTTTCTTGCTTCTTTTGATAAATAAGCTAAATCTCCACTATCTATTCGAATGGCAACTGGTGTTATTCCTTGTGGTTTCAAAACCTCATCAAATACTTTAATCGCATTTGGTATTCCACTTTCTAATGTATTATAAGTATCGACTAAAAGCGTACATGTATGTGGATATAATTCTGCATAAGTTTTAAAAGCTTCGTATTCACTATCAAAACTTTGTATCCAGCTATGTGCCATCGTTCCACTTGCTGGCACATCAAATTTTTGTGCTGTTAAAGTACAGGCTGTGCCTACTGCTCCCCCTATCATAGCTGCTCTCGCTCCATATACGGCAGCTGATACACCATGTGCTCTTCTTGCTCCAAATTCCATAACTGTTTTCCCTTGTGCGGCATTTACGATTCTACTGGTCTTAGTAGCAATTAAACTTTGATGATTGATAATTAATAATAACATGGTTTCTATCATTTGTGCTTCAATTAATGGTGCTTTTACAGTGATTAATGGTTCATTCGGAAATACTATCGTTCCTTCTGGAACTGCCCAAATATCTCCTGTAAAACTAAAGTTGGAGAGATATGTTAGGTATTCTTCTGAAAAAATTTCCAAATTTCTTAAATACGCAATATCCTCCTCATCAAATTTCAAATTTTGAATGTATTCGATTACTTGTTCCAATCCTGCCATAATTACATATCCACCATCATCTGGTATGCTTCTAAAAAACAAATCAAAATAAGCAAAATCATTTCTATTTTTTACAAAATATCCATTTGTCATCGTAAATTCATAAAAGTCTGCTATTAGTTCTAATTTTTCTCTATCCATCATTCTAATTCTCCCTTTACCTTTTTCAAAGTTTTTAGATTTCTAAGTTTTCTACTAAATGAATTCCTGCTAATGTCATTAATTTAAATGCCAATTCATTATATTCCTCTCTCTTATGATTTGGTCCTTCATAGGTTTCTACTGCGTTTTTAGGTACTATGACTTTGATCTCTCTATCTTTCTGGTCAAAATAGTTTTGTAACGGAATAATTGAATTTAAAATACAAATATCGGTACAACATCCAACGATGACTATTTCCTTTAATTTCGTCATTTTATCAATATCTTGTAAAAAATTAGGTGCATATATCATACTAGTTGAATTTTTTAAATATACAAAAGCATCTTTTTCAAATGGCTTCAATTCCTCTATTAACTCTGCTTCTTCTGTTCCCTCTATACAATGTGCTGGATATTGGTTAAATTCTCTACAATTCTCTTTGTGACATTCTTTGACAAATGCAATCATTCCCCCTTTTTCTTGTATTTGTTTTATTAATTTAATGTGTTCTGGAACAATATGCTGAATATAAGAATCTGCCATATTTCCTTCTTTTACAAATCCATTTACCATATCTATACTAATTAATAATTTTTCTATTTCTTTGCATTCTTTCATTTTCTCCATTATGCTAGTTTCCTACTAACACCTATCTCCTTTCTTTTTATTATTTTATATTTTATTGTTTATTTTCTTCTGTATACTTTTTTCTTTTTTCTTTTCTCAGTTTTTTTCTATTTTCAATTTTCCCTCTATAATAATAAACAAAAATAACGATTAAAATTAACAGAATTAATGTGATTTTATTTTTTAAAATTTCTACCATTACTCCAAATTGTCTTATCCTAAATTGATATTTTCCCTCTATTTTTTCATAGGTTATTTTTTCTTTATCCTCAGAATTGTTGTTATCCCCTTTTGTTTTGTATTTCTTTACCCCATTTTCTTCTATCATTTCAGTAATTCTATGGGTAACAATCGTCCCTTCTTGTGAAAAAGAAATAATATCATTTGTCTTTATTTCATCTTCTGAAACTTCTTTTACCAATATGGCATCTCCTGTCATAATCGTTGGTTCCATACTTCCTGATACAATTACAAAACTCTTATAACCAAAAAAGTCTGGTATTTCATTGGGGTCTATAAATGACTTAATGATTAATGTAAAATTAAAAATGATAATGGGTATTAATATCATGTAAAGAATGGTACTAATTACCTTTACTATGATGTGTATTCTTTGTTTTTCCTTTTGAATCTTGTCGATTTTATACATCGTTTACTCCTTGTCTTTTGTTTTCCTTATCTATTATTCTGGCAACCGCTATATTACTTTTAAATTTTAGCGTAAATGATATAGTTTTTCATTTAATTTCGGATAAATATTTTGTTTCATCCATGTTTCTGTTGAAACCTTTTCAATTTCCTCTATCGGAACCCATTTCACACCACTATTTTCATCTTGCTTAATATGTAACATTTCTTGTTCCTCTACTTCTAAAAGATACGTTACATTCAAATGCAAATGAGAAGAGACATATTTTCCTCTTTTTACATGTCCATCTACGGTTAAGACTTCTAAGGAAAATATATGATTATCATTTAAAACTCTCACATGTTTGACACCAGTTTCTTCTTTCAATTCTTTGACTGCTACCTTTAATAAATTTGCTTCTCCATCGCTATGTCCACCCGTCCAAGTCCATGCTTGATAAATATTGTGATATACCATTAATACTTTGGTTCTTTCTGGATTTACCGCCCAACTAGAAGCTGTAAAATGAACCAATTCATTGTCTCTTGTTAAAATATTGTCAAATGTATAAATATCCTTAAGCATCGTTTTTTTATCTCTTTCTTCTTGTTCATTATATGGCTCATAACTCTCTATTTTTTTCTGTAAATCTACTAAATTCATACGGTTCTCCTTTTGGGACATGGGGACGTAGATAATGTCCCTAATATAAATCTATCAACTTAATGTGTTAAATATTATTTTTGCAACACCGCGTAAGCGACCAAACGAGCGAAAGCGAGTGCGATTGGAGCAACCCACTATGTTGAAAATCTGAAGGTTGCGACACACAAGGTGTAAAAAAATAATATTTAACACATTAAGTTAGAAAATTTGAATAGTAAGGGACATTATCTACGTCCCCGTGTCCCACTATTCTGTTCTTAGTGCTTCTACTGGGTCTCTTTTACTTGCCATTTTAGCTGGAATCAAACCTGCTATCATGGTCAATAACATACTAATTACTACCAATACAACTCCTGCTACTGGTGGTACCATAGCATTCACTGTCACACCTGCCACAGCATAAATCACAGCATTAATTGGTATCGTTAATAACACCGTTATGCCGATTCCCAATAATCCTGAAATCAATCCTACAATAAAAGTTTCGGCATTAAATACTCTAGATATATCTCTTTTAGAAGCACCAATTGCTCTTAAGATTCCAATTTCTTTGGTTCTTTCTAATACAGAAATATAGGTGATAATTCCTATCATAATAGAAGATACAATCAAAGATATTGCCACAAAAGCAATTAAGACATAACTAATGGTATCAATAATTTGACTCACGGATTTCATCATAAGTCCTATCATATCCGTATAATTGATGACATTTTCTTCTTTTCCTTCGTGTCTTTGTTTTTGATTATAGGCTTCAATGGCTTCTGCTATTTTGTCCTTTGCTTCAAAATTCTTTGGGTAAATTTTGATAGTAGTTGGATTGTCTAAATCGATGGCTGCTAATTTTTGCAAATTCTTTTCATAACTAGCATCTTTGTTAGCTGTATATGCCTCCATCATTTTTGCAATTTCTTCACTATTTAATCGGCTCATTGCCATTCTTTGTTGATTGGTTAAATTCGCCATCGTGTAGTTTTGCTTTTCTTCCTCAGTTGGAAATTTTAAGCCAGAAAACACATTGGTTTCTTTCTTTTCTTTTTGCTCTTTGACGATTTCTGCTTCATTGGATTTTTGGATGACATATTCTTTTAATTTTTTGGTATATCCAATACCACTTGTTACAGATGTGGAAGCAACACTTTCTTCATTTTGCTTGATAATTCCCACAATTTTGATACTTTCTGCGTCTTTTATTTTTTCTTTTATATAATCTTCATTATCCTCTTGATTCATCCATAAGCCATTTTGTTTTTGATAATAATCAGAGTTCAATAATAACTTAAAAGATAAGTTTAATAATTCATCATAAGTATAAGAGGTAGATTCTCCGTGCTTCTTCTATCTTTTCTCCATTTTCTACTGCTTTCCATTTTTCTTTTAATTCGTCTTGATTTTTTAATCCTAAAGAATATAACGTATAATCGTCAATTCTTCCATCTTCTTTTAAGATTAAAACGACTTCATTGTATTCTTTTGGCCAATTACCTTTGACCAAATCAAATTGCGTCTCTAGTAAACTTTGATTATCTAGCATTTCAATCCATATATCCGTATTGGTCATCATAGAACTTCCCATCATAGATGCCATAGAAGAATTATTTTGTGCTTCTATCATTTCTCCCATACCAAAAGCGTTCATAACGGTACTTGGATTCACTTTTACAATGCCATCTTCTGTATTTTCTTTATATAAATTGATGGCTAAATCATACCCATATTCAATACTATTACTATGGTTGGTGATTTCATTATTTTCCTCTTCTAAATATTTCTTCAATTCTGCTAAGTTATTATTTTGTTTTTTATTAGAAAGAGTGGTTATCATGTCATTCATAATATCAGCAGAATACGCTTTTCCTTCTTCTTGTTTTTCATTTTCTTCTACGGTTCCCATCATAGATTCCATCATACTAGACATGTCAATGGCAGAGTCTTCTATCATAATGGGATAAGAAGATAAGGTGTCTTCTTCTACTTTGTTGATATAGTTTTGTACCCCTGTTGATATGGCTAATATTAGAGCAATGCCAATAATTCCAATGCTTCCTGCAAAAGACGTTAATAGTGTTCTTCCCTTTTTGGTCATTAAATTGTTTAAACTTAATCGTAAAGCCGTAAAGAATTTCATAGAGGTTCTTCCTGTTTTGGCTTGGCTTTCTTCTTTGTCTTGGTCTTCTTTGGTAAATGGCTTTGAGTCGTCTGTGATGACTCCATCTAATATTTTTACAATTCTAGTAGAATATTTTTCGGCTAGTTCTGGATTGTGTGTAACCATGATAATCAACTTATCTTTGGAAATTTCTTTTAAGATTTCCATAATTTGTACACTGGTTTTGGTATCCAAAGCACCTGTTGGTTCATCTGCTAAAATAATGTCTGGGTTGTTTACCAAAGCTCTTGCAATGGCTACTCTTTGCATCTGTCCGCCAGATAATTGATTTGGCTTTTTATGGATTTGTTCTCCTAATCCAACATCCTCCAACGCTTTGATGGCTCTTTCTTTTCTTTCCTTCTTGGAAACACCTGAAATGGTTAGTGCTAATTCTACATTGGATAAAATAGTTTGATGTGGTATTAAATGATAACTTTGAAATACAAATCCAATGGAATAATTACGGTAAGCATCCCATTCTTTATCTTTGAATTTTTTTGTAGACTTTCCATTGATTACTAAATCACCAGAAGTATATCGGTCTAATCCTCCTATAATGTTTAATAAAGTGGTTTTTCCACAACCACTTTGTCCTAATATGGATACAAATTCACTTTTTCTAAATTCAATGTCAATTCCTTTTAAAGCATTGACAGTCGAATCTCCTGAAACATAGTCTTTCGTTATTTTTTCTAACTTTAACATATTCTTCCTCCTAATGGGCAATTGGGGACGTTTCCTTTTGCTCCTTGCCAAGGCAATGCGGGGTATCCTATATTATTTTGCAACACCGCGTAAGCGACCAAACGAGCAAAGCGAGTGCGATTGGAGCAACCTACTATCTTTAAAAATCTGGAGGTTGCGACACACAAGGTGTAAAAAATAATATAGGATACCCCGCATTGCCTTGGCAAGGAGCAAAAGGAAACTTCCCCAATTGCCCCCTATTTTCTAAACAATTTATTGAATAAACTTTGATTCTCATCTTCTTTATGATGTTTTCCCTTATTTCCCTTTTTCCTACTTCTTTCAATTAATGCTTCTATACTTTCTTCATCATCAAATACACTTTCCTCTTTCTGTTTCGATTTTTCTTGTGTTTTTTGTTCCTCTTGGTATTCCTCTTCTTCGTCATATTGTACATCTTCATAACCATCTTCTTGGTCTTCTTCATCCGATTCGCTTAATTCCTCGTCTTGATATTCTTCCTCTTGTTCCTCTTCCTCATTTTGCTCTTTGTTATCCTCATAATTTACATTTTCTTCTATCTCGTCTATTGTTTCTGATTCTTCTTCGTCTTCTTCCTCTTCTGACTCTTCTAATTTAAGTTCTGATAAATCTCTTCCGCATTTTTCAGATACTTCTTTTTGAAATACCTCATAAATATTTTTGATTCCTTCTATTCTCCAATAATTTGAATTGATAACGGTTCCCATACTAATATTAACATTGTTTACTTCTTCTTCAAAGTTTTTCTCTTTATCTTCAATATTTTTTAAATAGGTATTATTGTACAATTCTCTATAGGCTTTTTTAGTGGCTTTATTACTTACCTCTTTTAAGATTAATTCATATAAATTTTTAATCTGCATCATATCTAATTCAAAATTACTACATGCCTCTATCATCATCTTCTTATGTGCTCTTGCTCCACTAATTGTTGTCATTCTTTCATAATCTAAAAAGCCTACTATATATTCTTTACTAGCTTTCAAAAAAGCTAATTTTAGGCTCGTATCTCTTAGTGTCTTTTTATATTTGTTTAATTTGATAAATTCATTATCTGTCTCTGCTAACAGTTTTTTCATCTTATCATAAACCAAAGCATAACATTCTGCTTCTTTTTCCGCAATATCAATTCTAGTATTGATAGCCTTTTTTAATACATCTTCATGAAAAGCAACTCTTTCGCTTTTACCATTTTTTATCATAATTCTTAATGCTTCTTGTTTCACTTGTTCTTTTTCAGAATTGATAAAATCTTTTAATTTAATGACATCATCTACATCAATTCCTAAAAATGCTTCATTCATTTTTTTGATATATTCTATATGATTGGCTTCTCCTATTCTTCTTGCCTTTTCACATTTATTTCTAATTTTTTGTTTTTGCGAAAAGTCACTTAGATATTGAATAAATTCTCCCCTAAGTTCTTTTAATTTTTCATTATTTTTATCTAATGCATTTTCTATTTTTACTAATTTATTTTCTAATGTTTTAGCATCTTCCCCTAAATCAGTAAATAACTGTGCTCTGTCATCTTCGCATTTTTTATTGGCTCTGTATAGCTTTTCTTGCTCTTTTTGTAGATTTTCTATTTTTCTTACTGTATCTTCAAATTCTTGTATTACTTTTAATACTTTTTCAGTCATAATTTGATAGTTTTCAACCTGAATAATTAGTTCTCTGTAATTTTCATTATTTTTTCTTACATTATAATTTTTATCAAGTTCTAAAACTTGCTCCATATATCTTTCTAAAACAATGGCACTTCTCTCATACATTTTGACGCAACCTCCAAAATTCTACATTTCTTCTTATGAATATTTTCTCTCATCTTTTTATTTTAATTTTCTTTTTTCTATTTTGTATATCGTAAATGCTATTAACATACCAATACTTGCTGTTATCAATTGTGTCAATCCCATCGCCATTTGCAAATTTGTTACTAATTTAGCTGGAAAAATCCCAAAAGCATTTATGATTTCAAAAAAACCAAAAATCACAGAAACTTTTACAAAGATTCCTAACACGCCAGCTAAAAAATAATTCTTCTTTTTTTCTAATAAAATCAGCTTATAAAAATAGATTAATGCTAGGTTTCCTAGCCAAATAGCTGGTATCATATACACCATGTAAACAGAAGCTGTTCCAAATACATATCCACCTAACACAGTTGATATACTTGGCATAGTAACAATTCCTATTATCTTTTTCCAGCCTTTGATATGAATGGCAGACATAATCAAAGCTGTATTGACAATAGAACCTACTATGATTTGTGAATGATTGGCTATCACACTTTGTTTCCCAAATACCATTTGAATTAGTTGGGCTAAAAATGTGGGAACTAAAAATGCGATGGCACCTATTATCATGGTTTGTATGATATTTACTTTTTCTGAAAAGTCATAGATAGTTTTGTTTAATGTATTTTCTTTTTCCATTTTCTTACCTTCTTATTTTTCTAATTTTTTCTATTATATCGAAAAAACTTGAAAAAGTCTATACCTAAATTTATTTTATTTGGGACATGGGTGTATATGTGTCAATGATGTGAAACAAATTTTTATAAAAAAATTGTAGTATCAT
>CAOKVW010000045.1 GCA_948472955.1 uncultured Clostridium sp.
TGAATCACTTTTTTTCTATATTTTTTGTTTCACATCAATTGTAACACTACATTTTAAAAATTTAGCAAAAAAACCGGAACAAAAAGGTTACTGTTCAGCGTTATTAATATTGCTTTTTATTCAGAGGGTTGTGACACCAAGATATGAAAAAATAATATATTAAACTTTCACATAAGAAAATAAATCATAAGTCTGAATAGTAACACAAAAAGCATTATCTCTTATCTATTATATACCAAATCAGCCAAAATATAACCACAAAAATAGCAAACGCATTAAATTTCTCAATTCGGAAAAAGAGAAAATCAGAAAAAAATATTACAAAAATATTACATTTTATAAAAATACGAAAAAAATATATACAAACGCGAAGTTTTGTTATATAAATAAGAAGTATTAATTACGAAACAAAAAAAGGAGGATAACATGATTACTTATGAGCCATTCAGAGCCTATGTTGCCACAAAAAACATAAAGAAAAAAGACATCATGAAAAACACAGGAATCTCGCCAGCAACAATGAGTAAACTAAAACACGACAAACCCGTATCAGTAGAAATAATTGGACGTTTATGTTCTTTCTTAAACTGTCCAGTAACAGAAATCATAAAATATAAAGAGGAGAGAATATCATGAATAGGAAGACATATATTAGTTTATTTAGTAGTGCAGGAGTTGGATGTTACGGATTCAAGATGGAAAACTTTGAATGTATAGCAACCAATGAACTATTAGAAAACAGACTAGAAATCCAAAAAAACAACAACAAATGCAAATACGAATCAGGATATATACCAGGAGATATAACAAAAGACGAAACCAAAGAAAAAATATTCCATGAAATTAAACGATGGAAAACAAAAGAAAAAGTAAAAGATATTGACTTAGTAGTTGCCACACCTCCCTGTCAAGGAATGTCAACTGCGAACTACAAAAAAAATAACGAACAAAAAAGAAATTCATTAGTAGTAGAAGCCATAAAACTAATAGAAGCCATAAAACCCAAAATTTTTGTGATGGAAAACGTCAGAGCCTTTATGAATACAATCTGTACAGACATTGATGGACAAGACAAAAAAATCTCTGAAAGTATCTATCATAACTTAGGAAACGACTACAATATCCACCACAAAATAATAAACTTTAAAGACTATGGCGTTCCTTCCAGTAGACCCAGAACAATTGTAATTGGAACTAGAAAAGACTTATTAAATATTTCACCCTTAAATTTATTTCCTACAAAACAAAAAGAAATTACACTTAGACAAGCAATCGGTGATTTAAAAAGTCTAAAATATGGAGAAATTGATGAAAATGACATTTATCACTTTGCCAGAAAATATCCAGAATATATGGAAGAATGGATTAGCGATTTAAAAGAAGGAGAAACAGCCTTTAACAATGAAGAAGGCAAAAAACCATATAAAATCATAAAGGGAGAACGTGTAACCTTAAAATCAGCACATTTAGGAAATAAATTCAGAAGATTATTTTGGGACAAATGTTGTGCCTGTGTAGCGACAAGAAATGACTTATTAGCCAGTCAAGACACCATTCATCCATCTGATAATCGAGTACTAAGCATTAGAGAATTAATGAAAGTAATGACCATTCCTGATACTTTTAAATGGGTACCAGAAAATATAAACGAAATTAAAGAAAAAGAACTGTTTCTAAAAAAATACGAACTAAATATCAGAAGATGCATCGGTGAGGCTGTTCCTACCAATATAATGAACGCTATCGCCAAAAATATAGACATTATGCTAGCCTTCGAATATTTTGTTCAATCCTACAAGAAGAAAGATTTACAACAACATATACAAAATAAAAATTCTTATCAAAATAATTTTTACATACAATCCTTTTTATACGAAGAAATGTTAAATGATAAGAAAAAAACAGGTTCTTTTTACACGCCACAAAGTGTAGTATTTAACTCTATCAAATATTATGAAACCAATCGAAAAGAAATAAAAATATTAGAGCCGTCCGTTGGACTAGGAGCTTTTTTGCCGCAAGTTATTTCTATTTTAGATACATGCGAAAAAATAGAACTAGATGTAGTAGATACAGACGAAAATGCCTTAAAAGAATTAGAAACCATACTTCCTCTATTAAACTTTGGCGATAGAGTAACAATAAATTACATTTGTGACGATTTCCTAAAACATGAATTTAATAAAATCTACGATTTAGTAGTAGCAAATCCACCTTATTGTAAGCCAGAAAAAAAAGAATTGCAAGAATACAGAAAAAAATTTGAAGAAGCAAATGTTGCTAACATATATGTGTTTTTTATGAAAAAACTAAAAGACCTATCAAAAGAAATCATTATTATCATTCCAAAAACCTTTTTAATGGCAGCAGAATACTCTAATTTAAGAAAACTATATGAAAAAACACCAATTGTTGCCATTCATGATTTTGGTGTAAAATACTTCAAAAATGTCTTTGTTGAAATCATTTCTATTCATTTCAAAGAAGGCTACAAAAAAGACACCATCATAGATGACAAAGTCAATGGAATCTGTTTGCAACAAAAACAATTTTATATCATTCATGATAAATGCTGGCTATTATATAGAAACAAATGGTTTGATAACTACATAAAAAAAATAAAACTAAATGTTTTTGACTTTTTCAGAGATAGACAAATAACAAATAAATTTCTAAAAGAAACTGGTAAATATAGAATTTTAAAATCCAAAAACATATTGGATAATGGTGAAATTGTAAACATTGAAGGTTATGACAAATATATAAATGACATAAAAACCTTTCATGCTAGCAAATATCTAAATACAAATTCTATTATTATGCCAAATTTTACATATAATACACGAGCTACCTTTTTACCAAAAAACACCATTCCCAATGGTTCGATTGCCATTTTATTACCCAAAGATAATAAAATTCTAGAAAATATTGATTTAAGCTTGTACTCCACACAAGATTTTAGGGATTATTATGGCATTGTAAAAAACAAATCTAAATTCACAATTAATATAGACTCAAGTTCAATTTATTATATAGGAGTAAAAAATAATGGATAAAATAAATAAAAAAATAGTAAAAGAAATGGTTGCCTATTTTGATTCCTTATCACTTTCAAAAGAAACGGGAAGATACTTGTCTGATAAATCCTACGGATATGATACGATATTCTTCATGGCAAAATTTATTCAAAAAAATAAAACAGGAAATAAATTTAATAAAAAAGAACAAAGACAAAGAGCAATCGAATATATAGAAGATATTTTTAATTTAAAGCCAGGAACAGCGGGAGCTGTAAATTACTTTGTGGAAAGCCTAAATTTACTTGAATTTGCCAATATCATAAAAAAAATAGACCGTGATAATTATATCATATTAAATAGTAAGATATTAAATTATATTTGTGAATATCCGGAAAATGCTTATATATTCATCTATTTGGTAACTTATTGTACCATGAAAAACGATAACATCTTACACTTATTTAAAAAGTTGTATGAACCCCAAAACACAATGGAAATAAACCGAAAGATAGTAAATGAAATCTATAATGAATTCTATAAAAAAAGTATCAGTATTGGAAAAAAAGATTCCAATTGGTCAAAACAACTTCTACAATATACTAATAACACATTAGGATTCATCAATCATGGTATCTATTTCGCTAGAACGTTAAATATACACCCAGAAGAGGAAATCACAATTTATACTATCTCTTTAAATGTTGAAGGAACTAGAACACCCATCGATTTAAAAAAGAAAAATGACTATTTACTTAAATTTTGTAGAGACTATGTACTTTATATGCTTCATGATTATACCTTTTCTGAAATTTCCTACGACAAAAATAAAATTCACCCAGAAGAAACAGTCGCAAGTGAATTGGCACAACTAAAATTGGAAATTATTGATAGTAAAGTTGCACCAAATATAAGCAATGATTTCGAGAAAAAGCAATTTATAGAAGATAAAATGAAAACCAGAAATCAGGCAGTACAAAGAGAATTCAAAAAAGGACTATTGGAAAATAATGAACATGTTTGCCCTATCTGTGGTTTTGCTTTTTCTAAGTTTCTAATAGCAAGTCACATCAAACCTTATGCTCTATGTGATAATACCTACGATGCTATCAATTCTTATAATGGCTTATTATTATGTCCTAATCACGACAAATTATTTGAAAGTGCAAAATATATGACTATAGATAGTTATACAGGAGAAATACACTTAAATGAAGAAGCAAGAAATTCAAAAGATTATAGTATGTTAGAGGGACAAAAAATAGATATTCGATTAGTTCAATGTGAAAGAACACATTATTTAAGATGGCATAATCAACGTTTTAAAGAAAACAATGAAAACGAAAAATCATTATAACAGTAAATGTTATAATGATTTTTTACTACTTATTATCTCAAAAATCCATTAATAATCTCTTCTTCTGCCTCTTTCTCAGAAAGTCCAAGAGTCATCAACTTAATCAATTGTTCACCAGCTATCTTACCAATAGCTGCCTCATGTATTAAATTAGCCTCAACACTATTAGCCGTAATCTCTGGAGTAGCAGTCACTTTAGCTTGGTCTTTTATAATGGCATCACACTCGCTGTGAGCAAAACATTTATCATTGCCATAAATTTTAGAAACAAAAAATTGCTGTGAATCATCTGTCGCCACTGACCTAGAAACAACATGTGTACTTGCATTTTCTCCATTTAAAGCAACATCAAAAATCGTCTTAGCAAATTGTTTTCCATGTGTCATAATCTTCTCCGATACTACAAAATTAGTATTACTTTCCAATTTCCCTTTTGTCTCCCTAATCGTGGAATCGACTCCTTTTATCTGACTACTCTCCATTTCCATACTACTACCTGATTTCAAATAAACCTCAGTAACTGGATTCAAAATTCTCTTTCCTTCTCCTTTTCCCTCTCCATAATGCTTCTCAATATATTTTACCTTAGCTCCTTCTTCTAAAAAGAAACGATGAATTCCATCATGTTGAGAATCTTGATGATGGTCATTGTGAATACCACAACCCGCCACAATTATCACTTTCGCATTTTTACCAATGTAAAAATCATTATATACTAAATCCTTTAAGCCACTTTCTGTTATGATAACTGGTATATGAATCAATTCAAACTTGGTATTCTCTTTTACCTTAATATCAATGCCTGGCTTGTCCGTTTTTGTGACAATTTCTACATTATCTGTTACCTTTCTTTCTATGCCTTTACCGTTTTTTCTAATATTATAAGCACCCTTTGACATTCCTTCTAAATCAGAAATTTCCTTCAAAAGTCCTTTATCTGTTGGTTCCAAATTTTTCCCCATGTCTTCTCCCTTCTTAATCCTTTCCTTTTTATTTCCTCATCTTATAACATTCTGTCTTTGCAAATGTTTTACTTAGTATCTCTTTACTTTGTCCAATTTCTTCTATCTGACCATTTTTCATCAAAATTACCTCATCTGCTATATTTAATATTCTTTCTTGATGTGAAATAATAAGAATCGTTCCTTTCATTAATTCTCCCATTTTTTCAAATACATCAATCAAATTAGTAAAACTCCACAAATCTATTCCTGCTTCTGGTTCATCAAATATCGTTAACTTAGCTTGTCTTAATGCAACTGTGGCAATTTCGATTCTTTTTAGCTCTCCACCTGATAAAGAACCATTTACTTCCCTGTCCACGTACTCTTTTGCACATAGTCCCACTTTTGATAAAATCTCACAAGCCTCTATTTTTGTCATCTCTTTTTTGGCGGCTATTTTTAACAAATCATATACGGTAATTCCTTTGAATTTAACAGGCTGTTGAAAAGCAAAACCAATTCCTAAATTTGCTCTCTCATCTATACTTAATTCTGTAATATCCTTTCCTTCTAAGAAAACCTTTCCTGAATCTGGCTTTTCAATTCCCATTATGATTTTTACTAAAGTTGACTTACCAGAACCATTTGGACCTGTAATAGCAATAAATTTTCCTAAATCAATTGCTAGATTAATATGGTCTAAAATTTTTCTATTTTCTCTTTCGAAACATATATCTTTTAGTTCTAATAACAATTCTATTCCTCCATTCACATGCTATTCTAATACATTTTATTGCATATGTCTTGTCCTGTCAAGTTATTTCACGGTAATATGTTCCTTGATTTTTTCAAACTTAGCTTCTCCTATACCGCTCACCTGTTTAATATCCTCTATCTTTGAAAACTTACCTTTTTCCTTTCTATAAGTAAGAATTTTAGTCGCTGTAGAAGGTCCAATTCCCGGTAAAGTCTCTAATTGTGCTTGTGTCGCTGTATTAATATTTACTTTAGAACCTTTTGTCTCTTCTGATTTTTCTTGCTTAGTAGAAATACCACTTGAATTTGACACATAACTCTCTGTCTCATTCTGAGATAAATCAGACACCTCTGCCTTATTCTTATCTTCGTTCTCTTGCTTGGTGGGAATATATATCTTCATACCATCTTCCAATTGATAAGCTAAATTAATATCTTTCGTATACGCATCCTCTCTCACTCCTCCCGCTTTATCAATTGCATCTGAAATCCTGCCATTTGCTTTCAGTTCCACGACACCCTCTTGATTCACTGCACCAGACACATGAACTAAAATAACATCGTCACTGTATCCTTCTTTTCCCTTTTCTTCCTCTTCTATCTCTAAATTATTATCTAATTCCAGCTGTGTTTTACTTTTATCTTCTTTTGCATATACATAATAACAAATAAAGCCTACTACCATAGCTGTTAACACCCCTAATATAACTTTTTGTTTTTTATTAAAATTATACATATAAAACCTCCTTAATTTTCAAGTTTCGACTTTTTGCAAGTGTGGGTTGTCATATATCATTTTTGCAACACTGCGTAAGCGACCAAACGAGCAAAGCGAGTGCGATTGGAGCAACCTACCATTTTAAAAAATTAGGAGGTTGCGACACACAAAGTGTAAAAAAATGATATATGACAACCCACA
Organism: uncultured Clostridium sp.; assembly: GCA_948472955.1. Taxonomy (GTDB): domain Bacteria; phylum Bacillota; class Clostridia; order TANB77; family CAG-508; genus CAG-269. Next base: position 6,994 of record CAOKVW010000045.1, read on the forward strand.
CTTGCAAAAAGTCGAAACTTGAACCTTAATTTTATTGAAAATTCTTGAAAAATAGGATATGATAAATATAAATTAATTGGGAGAAATAAAAATGAAATCAAAATTAAAAAAATTAGTCCTATTATTATTCATCCTTTTGGCTCATACCTCATTTGTCTTTGGTTATTCTGAAAAACCAGCTATACAATCGCAAGCTGCTATTCTCATAGATAATAAGACGGGAAAAATTTTATATTCTAAAAATGAAAACGAAAAAATGTATCCTGCCAGTACTACTAAAATTGTAACAGCCATTCTTACTTTAGAAAATTGTCATTTAGATGAACTCGTAACCATCAGTTATGATACTGTCATGTCCATACCAGACGGCTATTCTTCTGCTTCTCTTCAAATTGGTGAGCAATTAACAATAGAACAACTATTACAACTTTTGCTTGTCCATTCCGCCAATGATGCAGCCAACGCATTGGCAGAATATGTTGGTGGTTCTGTTGAAAGCTTTGTTTCCATGATGAATACCAAAACACATGAACTTGGCTTATCTCACACTCATTTCACCAATACTTTTGGCATGCATGACGAAAATCACTATACCACTGCCCAAGACTTAGCTACTATTATGAAATATTGCATCAAAAATGAAACTTTTAGAAAACTATCTGGTAGTGCCTCTTGTGCCATTCCTGCTACCAATAAATACGATACCAGAAGATATGCTTCAACAAATGAGCTTATTCTACCAAACAATAAAAATTATTATCCTTATTTAACTTGTGGTAAAACTGGTTATACAAGTCAAGCCGGAGATTGCTTAGTTTCTTGCAGTTACAAAGATAATTTAGAATTAATATGTGTTATTTTAGGCGGAAAAACAATTGAAAACACATCTACTAGATTTTCTGAAACAAAAGATTTATATGAATATGGATACAACAATTATTCGATTAAAACTTTAGTCAATACCGATGATGTAGTCACACAAATAGAAATTCCTAATGCAACAAAAGATACAAAAAACTTAGATTTATTAGCTAGTACTTCCATTTCTGCTTTGTTAGAAAACACGCTATCAAAGGAAGAAATTCCTTTTGAAATAAAGTTAAAAGAAAATATAAAAGCACCAATTGAACCCTTTGATAACTTGGGAACTATTTCTTACACAGTCGACGGTACACACTATGAAGCAGATTTAATAGCTTCCCACTCTGTAGAAAAATCTAAATTATTAAAATATATTTTAGAAATTGGAATTGCATTTTTGATTTTAATTTTGATAATAAAACTAATTCTTGATAAAAGAAAAAAATAGATAGAGATGGTGGCATGATTAAAAATTTTAATCATGCCTCTTTTGTTTTTAATAATCTTTTCCGATTATTATTGTCACATCCACTTTACTAGAAACGGATTCGCTCGCTTCAATTGTACCAGTACCGATAACATCTTTCACATTTTTTAATATTGTCTCTCTCACATCTTTTTTATTAATAATTGTTGTCTTTGCCGTTGTATTCGTGCTTCCTGTCCTAGTAACTTTATAGCCTGCACCTTTTAATTGATTTACGACCTTTTGTAAATTACTGTTATTACCACTACCATTTAACACTTCTAATACAATATCTGACTTGCTAGTAGCACTTGCAGTTGTATTTCCATCCTGCGTGTCTGTTATTTCTTCCGTTTCTTCAATGTCTCTGTTATGGAATAATTCTTCTATTAATTTTTTTGTTTGCTTCTTATCATAAACAAACACACTTACCCCATTTGTCTTTTCCCAATCTGGTGTCGTACCTGGAAGCATATCGGTTAATAAGTTTTCCGTATTAAATTCTACGATATAAGGAATATAATCTTTTGCCACATTAAAATCTATATTGGTAAATACATTTTCCTTTGCCACATCTAAAATGGAACCAAGCTTAAATATATTTCCCGGTTTTGCTGTCTGTCTAACTACTTGCATAATAAACTCTCTTTGTGTTCTCATCCTTCCTAAGTCATTGTCTCCATATTCTTCTGGATATGAGGTCCCATCATTATTATGTCTGAAGCGAACTAATTGTTCTGCTTTATTACCATCCAGTTCTTGTTCTCCTGCCTTCAAATGAATATGCAAATCTTGTGTTGGGTCATCATAATCCATATCAATCGGAACATCAAAAGTAATTCCTTCAATAACATCGACTAATTTGATTAATGCCTCTGTCTTTATTACTACATAATATTCTATATTTAATCCTGTTATTTCATTTACCGCTTCTAAAGTTTCGTCTGGTCTATGTTTTCTATTATACAAAGCATTTATCTTTTCATAAGCTGTGGCTTTTGCTGCATTCTTTCCCGTGTAAGTATCTCTAGGAATTGATAACAAGGTAGCTTTTTGTGTATTGGGATTATAGGATGCAACCATAATGGTGTCTGTTAAGTCAACATTCTCTTGGTCTGTACTAATACCTAATAGAAGAACTTTGAATTCTCCTAAATTCTTCTTTGTATTTTCATCGTGCCCAATCATAGTTGCTAACATTCCTGATACGCCTCCGCCATTTCTATGTACTTTATAAGCAAATACGCCTCCTGCTATTAATAAAACAAATAAAAATATTAGCAATATTTTTTTTCCTGTCTTCTTTTTTCTTCTTTTCTTTTTTGTGTTTTTTGAATTCTTATTGTTCATTTGTTTATTTCCCAAAATAATTCACTCCTAATTTTTCATGTAATTAGTATAGCAAATTTACTCTCAAAAAGCAACTAATCCATACATTTTTCTGTATTTTATATGATAGTAAAAGTTTATCCATTTTCTATGAATAACAAATCGGGGGGGACCAACAAGATTACAGTCTGTTATGAAATTACAGACTGTTCGTAGTTGGGAGTTATGAATAAAAAATAGATAAACTTTTTAATAGAAATCTATTGAATAAAGAGTACATTCAAAATATTATGCTCATACATGGTTTTTCCCAAATAAGATTGATTTATATTTTTATAAATCGTATTATTAGGAACAATTTGTGCTGGAATATGAAATAGCATTAATAGCACATATACCATTAAAACGCCTCGTAAAAGTCCATATACAACTCCCCCTGCTTTATTAAGCTGGTCAAGAATTGGTAATTTGGCAACTACATTAGCAAAACTACTCACAAATCTTAGCGCAATCTTAACAGCAACAAATAAAACGACAATAACGCCTCCTGTGACAATATTAATCGCTAAATTTCTAGCTGTCTCTGGTAACATTTCATTTTTAGCAGTTTCTATGATATGCTCTGTCAATTCATCTTCACTTTTATTGTCCTGCATCACACCATTTGCTTTTTCATAAATTGCATTCTCGATGGTTTCATCTATATTGGTTCCATTAATGATTAAATTAGCAATTGGCTGATACAAAATAACCGTTATCAAGACAGAGATAATAAAAGCAACTAGACCAATGGCTAAATTTACCAAACCCTTTTTATATGCCAAAAATGTTGATAATCCGATCATTGCCATTATGATTAAATCTACTACCATTTCACTTTTATCCTCCTATAAATCTATAATCTCAATTTTATCCCTATAAATAATTCCTGCTATATTATTAGATACCACAATATTTGTAATCTCTTGATTCGCAATATATCGCTTCACTAACCATCCATCTGTATTAATAAATTCTACTTCTGTACCTAAATTTAAAGCAATCATATTACCATAAGTATAAATTTCCTTTGTAACTGCATTTACCGTATAATCTTTTTCCGTTCTATTTTCTGTATTAACAATATGAATAACAGAATCTGCTGTAAATAACCCCGAAGACTTTTCCTCTATCTGTATGGCATGATTAACTAATTCTACCGATTGAAAAATCATTTTTTTGTTTTGATTCTCCATCAAAGTAATATCTTGATTATTTTCTATCATATGAATATCATCGGTATACATACAAATTAATCTATCTTTATCCTGATATTCGATATTAGTTATTAATTTATCTGGCTCTCCTTTATAGGTATTTTCTAAGGAATTTGTCGGGTCAGACTTGGCTTTGTCAATTGAAATTATTTTTATATTAGACTGTATAATTGTACCTGATGTGTCTACTTCTGCAATGGCTAAATGTTTATTATCATTAGAAATAGTTACATCTGCTGTTCTGGTAGAAGATAAATATGTTTTAAACATTTCTTTTCCATCTGGATTATACATAATAATAACCGTTTTGTAGCTAGTATCCTCTATGACTACTGCAACATACCCATTTTTATTAACATGCACTTGCGAAATATTACCTTCTACATTTGCTTCCCAAGTTATATCTTTATCGGTTATTAAATATAATTTCTTCCCCTTCTTTTCAGCCATGGCTAAAAACCTGTTAGTAGAATCAAAAATAGGAGTAGAAACCTCAACCTCTAAACTTTTTTCTTCATTTCCTATATTCCCATAAATCGTAAATTTATTTTTGTTCAAAACCCCTATGTATTTGTTAAACGCACATATATTGGAATTTTGGTTTTCTGTCAGCTCTATTGTACTGACATTATCTTGTATGACTTCTTTTCTGAATAGATTCTTGTCAATCCATTCCCTGATTGTTTTATTATTGCAATAAATAACCATTGTTAAAACGATAACTATTATTATCATAGCAATTATCGTTATCATCATAATTTTCTTTTTATTTAGTTTCTTTTCTGTGGTTTCTTTCCAATAATCTTTCATGGCTATTCTCCTTGTCTTTGGTTCTTTTATTCTACTATAATTAAAGTAAAAAAACAAGCAAATATAATAACTTTTTAATAAATATGTTCGCTTGTATTAGCAACGAAAATATTGTAATATAATAACAACCTTTCGCTGTCAAAGGTAGTTCTTACATAAGGACGGAAAGGGGGCAAATGA
>CAOKVW010000046.1 GCA_948472955.1 uncultured Clostridium sp.
TATTTTCGTCCCATTATCAGCGCTGCTTGCTTTAAAATATCATTTTCCATTTTTAATTGTTGATTTTCTTTTTTTAATTTTATTAATTCCTTTTCTTCTTCTGTCCTATTATCACAATCTTTAAATGAACCTGTAGCATTATATTTTCTTACCCAGCTATTAAATGCTGATGGTGTTAAATCATACTCCCTTATTATTTCACTTCTTGCTTTTCCATTATTATACAATGTCACCATTTGTAATTTAAATTCTTCTGTAAATACTCTTCTTTCTCTTCTTGACATGTTACTTTCCTCCATTTCTTTTTTTATTTTAACATGTCCTTATCTTTTCTGTCTAATTTAGTATAACCAATCCACTATTTAGCTTAACTTTTTTTCTTTCTAAAATATCTATAAATTCAAATTACATTATTTCTTCAATTCTTCCAAAAACATCTTGTTCAACATTTGAGGATTGGCTTGTCCCTTTGTCTCCTTCATAGCTTGTCCTACTAAGAAACCTAAAGCTCTATCCTTTCCAGCTTTATAATCTGCAATAGACTGTGGATTTGCCTCCAATATTTTTAGTACTATTTCTTTAATAGCTCCTTCGTCTGATATTTGAATCCAACCTTTTTCTTTGATGATTTCCTCTGGGTCTCTTGGATTCTCAAATAATTCTGTTAATACTTTTTTACCAATACTTGAACTAATGGTTCCTTTATCAATCAATATCACTAATTTACCTAATTGTTGGCTATCAAAAGGTATTTCAATTGGCTCCATCTCTGTTTCATTTAAAATTCTTGATATGTCTGATATAATCCAGTTATTTACTGCCTTTGGATTATTACATACTTCAATTGCTTGTTCAAATAAATCGGATAAATATTTAGAAGAAGTAATTAAATTAGCATCTTTTTCAGACAATTTATATTCTTCCAGATATCTTTGTTTTCTGCTTTCTGGCAATTCTGGTAATGTTTCTTTAATATTTTGAATATATTCTTCTGATAATCTAATAGCTACTAAATCTGGGTCTGGAAAATAGCGATAATCTTGTGCGTCTTCTTTATCCCTCATAGAAAAAGTTTTCCCAGATACTTCATCCCATCTTAAAGTTTCTTGTTCAATTTTTCCACCATCTTCTATCACATCAATTTGTCTATCTACCTCATATTCAATCGCTCTTGTAATGCTTCTAAAAGAGTTCATATTTTTGATTTCGGTACGAGTACCAAGTTTTGTGTCTCCTTTTTTTCTAACAGAGACATTAACATCTGCCCTTAAAGACCCCTCTTGCATCTTACAATCAGATACTTCAATATATTCTAAAATAGACTTTAATTTTCTTAAATATTTTTCTGTTTCTTCCGCATTTCTAATATCTGGTTCAGAAACAATCTCAATAAGAGGAACTCCTGCTCTGTTTAAATCGACCAAACTTCCTCCTCCAAATTCATCATGATTTAATTTACCTGCATCTTCTTCTATATGAATTCTCGTTAATCCAATTTTCTTTTTGCCATTATCTGTATCAATTTCAATATAACCATGTTCACATAGTGGTTTGTCAAATTGTGATATTTGATACGCTTTTGGTAAATCTGGATAAAAATAATTTTTTCTGTCATTTTTACTATCTCTTGCAATTTCACAATTAGTTGCTAAACCTGCCTTAACCGCATATTCTACCACTTTTTCATTTAGCACTGGCAACGTGCCTGGCATGGCCATACAAATTGGACAAGTTTGTGTATTCGGTTCTGCTCCAAACTTAGTTGGACAAGCACAAAATATTTTTGTATTGGTTGATAGTTCTGCATGAACCTCTAATCCTATTACTATTTCATAATCTTCTCTTGACATTTTTTCCTCCTCTTAGCCTTCATTTTTCATATTACAAATATATATTTACTTTGAAAAAAGTTTATACTACCAAATCCTATATATACGATTGTAAAACATATAGCAATTATTATGTATTTTAATATCATTATTATAAACTCCTCAAAATTATTATCTAACTTTTAAACTCTGGTTTATAGTTATCTCTAAACTTAATCGCTTGTTCAAAAGTATAAGCTGCATTTAATATGGTTTCTTCACAGAATTTGTTTCCAATTAATTGCATTCCAATTGGCATTCCTTCTTTATCTACGCCACATGGAATGGATATTCCGGGAAGTCCTGCTACATTGATTGATACGGTACAAATATCTGCTAAATACATTTCTAATGGATTATTCGATTTTGAACCAATATCAAAAGCCACTGTTGGTGATGTTGGTGTTAAAATAACATCATATTTCTCAAATGCTTTGTTAAATTCATTCATCACTAAAGTACGGACTTGTTGTGCTTTTTTGTAATACGCATCATAGTAGCCAGAAGACAATACATACGTTCCTAAAATAATTCTTCTTTTTACTTCTGCACCAAAAGCCTCACTTCTTGATTTTTTATAAATTTCCTTTAGATTTTTAAATTCTGGTGTACGATAGGTATAGCGAATACCATCAAATCTACCTAAGTTAGAACTTGCCTCTGCACAAGCAATAATATAATAAGTCGCTAATGCATATTGAGAAATATCCAACGAAAATTCTTCTATTTCTGCTCCCAATTCTTTGTATTTTTCAATTGCTATTTCTAAGGATTCTTTTACTTCTTCATTAATACCTTCTCCAAAAAATTCTCTTGGGACTCCTATTTTTAGTCCTTTTACATCATTTTTCAATGCTTTGGTATAATCTACTTTTGGTCTATCAATTGATGTAGTATCTTTTTCATCATGTCCTACTATAATATTTAATAGTATAGCAGCATCTTCTACATCTTTTGTAATTGGACCAATTTGGTCTAATGATGAGGCAAATGCTACTAGTCCATATCTAGATACTAATCCATAGGTTGGTTTTAAACCAACTACTCCACAAAAACTAGATGGTTGTCTAATAGAACCACCTGTATCAGAACCTAATGCCCATGGTACTAATTCTGCTGCTACTGCTGCCGCACTACCTCCTGATGAACCTCCTGGTACTTTATTTAGATTCCATGGATTTTTTGTTTTCTTAAAATAAGAGTATTCTGTTGAACCTCCCATAGCAAATTCATCCATGTTTAGTTTTCCTAAATCTATCATGTTTTCCTTATTTACTTTTTCTACAACAGTAGCATCATAGGGTGCTATAAAATTTTCTAACATTTTTGAACTACAAGTTGTCTTTACGCCTTTTGTACACATATTGTCTTTAATTCCAATTGGAATACCGGCTAATTCCCCTTTGATTTCACCATTTTCCACTTTACTTTGAATATCTTTTGCTTGTTCCATTGCTTCTTCTGTTAATTGCGTTACAAAAGCTTGTACATCATTTTCTTTCTCAGTAATTCTATTAACATAGGCTTTGGTTATATCTGTTATGGTTAATTCTTTGCTTTTTAATTTTTCTTGTAATTCATGTACAGTTAATTCTGTGATATTCATCTGTTTTCCTCCTATATCTATTGTTTACAACTTCCCTTCGGTCAGTTGCCTCTTTAATCTGTAACTCGTCTTGTTCGAATGACTTAAAGAACTTTTGGTATTTTAAACATATTTTGCTCTTTGTCCACTGCATTTTGTAATAAACTCTCATTATCTTCAAACACTTTTATTTCATCTTTTCGGAACACATTTTTTGCTTCATTAGCACCTACCGTTATATCTAAATTTTCTATGGGTGCATTATTTACAATGTTGGCAAAATTTAAAATATCTTGTAAATGTAATATATAACTATCAATTTCATCTTCTTCTAAAGTCAAATGTGCTAAATTAGCAATGTGTAAAATCTCTTCTTTGCTTACTTGCATAATTTCATCTCCTAATCTCAATTTGTCTTTTATTATATACTTTTTTTACAAAAAAAACAAGCCTTAAACGGCTTGTTTTCCTATTTTGTCATTATTTTAATTCTACAACTGCTCCAACTTCAGCAAATTTAGCTTTTAATTCTTCAGCTTCTTCTTTAGCAACACCCTCTTTAACTGTTTTTGGTGCTCCATCTACTAATTCTTTTGCTTCTTTTAATCCTAAACCTGTAGCATCTCTTACTACTTTAATAACTTTTATTTTTTGATCTCCTGCTTCTGCAAGCACTACATCAAATGCTGATTTTTCTTCAGCTTCTCCTCCTGCTACTGCTCCTCCAGCTGCTGGTGCAGCTGCTGCTACTGCAGATACTCCATATTTCTCTTCGATAGCTTTCACTAAATCTGCTAATTCAACAACGGTTAAGCTATCTATTTCTTCGATTAATTTTTCTATTTTTTCCATTCTAATTCACTTTCCTTTCTTATTTCAGTGATTTAAGCTCACCACTCTATTTTATTATATGAGAAGCTTACGCTTCTTCTGTTGTTTCAGCTTCTGGTTCTGCCTTTGCTTCTTCAGCTACTGCTGGTTCTTCTGCTGGTACTGAAACAGTTACTTTTTCTCCAGCTTCTTCTTTTTGTATTCTTACTTGATCCAATGCAACTGCAACTTTTGAAATATTGCCAAGTAATGCACCTGCAAGCATTGATAATAAGGTTTCTCTTGATGGTAATTTTGCTAATGTGATGATTTCTTCTGGTGTCATTACTTTTCCATCAATCACTCCACCTTTGATTGTGTAGTATTCATTATCTTTGCTGAATTTGTAGATTACTTTAGATGGTTCTAAATAATCTTCAGAACTCATAACAACTGCTGTTGGTCCTTCCAATTTTTCTTCTAAACCTTCTATTCCACATTCAGCCAATGCTCTTTTTGTAATATTATTTTTTATAATGGTGTATTTTGCACCTGCATTTCTTAAGTCTCTTCTTAAAGTCGTATCATCGGTTACATTGATTCCTCTGTAATCTGTTAGAAGTATTAATTTAGCTTCTTTCATTTGTTCTGCTAATTTACTTACTTCTTCTTTCTTTTGATTTAGTATTTTTTCACTTGCCATTTATTCTTTTCACCTCCTAAATAGTTGTTTATTTATATAAAATATAAAAAACACTCTTTATGCCTCCGAGGATACAAAGAGTGCCTATTACACTTTTCTTTTTACCTCGGTAGGACTTAAGTTTTTGCCTACTGTCTTTGGCTTCTATTTTATTTTTGGTTAATATAGATACCAGGTCCCATTGTTGTTGTGATTGCTACACTTTTAATGTATTGACCTTTTGCTGCTGCTGGTTTTGCTTTTATAATAGCATCCATAATTGTTTCATAGTTTTCTAATAATTTGTCAGCTCCAAATGAAACTTTTCCAAATCCTAAATGAATAATGTTTGTTTTATCTAAACGATATTCTACTTTACCAGATTTGATTTCACTAATTGCCTTTGTTACATCCATGGTAACAGTTCCTGATTTAGGGTTTGGCATTAATCCTTTTGGTCCTAATACTTTACCTAATCTTCCTACAACTCCCATCATATCTGGAGTTGCCACTACAACATCATAATCAAACCAGTTATCATTTTGAATTTTTGGTATTAATTCTTCTGCTCCCACAAAGTCAGCTCCTGCTTTTTCAGCTTCTTCTGCTTTTGGTCCTTTGGCAAATACTAATACTTTTTGTGTTTTACCAGTACCATTTGGAAGTACTACAGTACCTCTAACTTGTTGGTCAGCATGTTTAGAATCTACTCCTAATTTTACATGTAATTCAACTGTTTCATCAAATTTTGGTTTTGGCATTTTTTCAATAATGTCTAACGCTTCTTTCACTTCATATTCTTTTGTTTTATCCACTAGTTTTACGCTTTCTGCGTATCTTTTTGACATTTTCATCTTTCTTTACCTCCTTTGGTTCTAACGAGCTTTTCATACATTCTGCTCTCCCAATTTTAAATTGTTTTAATCAACTACTACAATTCCCATAGACCTAGCAGTACCTTCTACCATGCTCATTGCTGTCTCAATTGTAGCAGCATTTAAATCTGGCATTTTTTGTTCTGCAATTTCTTTTACTTGAGCTTTTGTTATTTTAGCAACTTTTTCCATATTTGGTTTTCCTGAACCTTTTTGAATTTTAATTGCTTTTTTAATTAATACAGCCACTGGTGGTACTTTTGTAATAAAATCAAATGATTTATCTTTATAAACTGTAATAACTACTGGTATAATCATTCCTGGTTGATTTGCTGTTTTATCATTGAATTCTTTTACAAATTGCATGATATTAACACCACTTGAGCCTAAAGCTGGTCCTACTGGTGGAGCTGGTGATGCTTTTCCTGCTTCAATTTGTAATTTAATAATATTTGAAATTTCTTTTTCTGCCATTTTAATGGCACCTCCCTATTTTATTTTTTGAACTTGTGAAAATTCTAATTCTACTGGTGTTTCTCTTCCAAACATAGAAACTAAAACTTTTACTTTGTGCTTTTCCGTGTTTATTTCTTGAACGGTACCTACAAATCCTTCAAATGGACCATTCATAACTTGTACTTGTTCATTTATTTCATAATCTACATTAATTGGAACATCTTCAAATCCCATATTCCTAATTTCATCTTCTGTTAATGGAATTGGGTCTGTTCCAGAACCAACAAATCCAGTAACTCCTCTTGTATTTCTTACAATATACCAAGATTCCTCTGTTACTATCATTTTAATTAATACATAACCAGGGAAAACTTTTCTTAGATTCGTCTTTCTTTTTCCATCTTTGATTTCAATTTGCTCCTCCATTGGAACAATAATATCAAAGAAGAAATCTTCTAACTCTCTATTTTTAATTGTTTTCTCTAGGTCAGCTTTTACTTTATTTTCATAGCCAGAATAGGTGTGTACAACATACCATCTAGCTACATTATCATAATCTTTTTGAGACATTTGTTGTTAGCCTCCTTTTATTTTTTCAATTATTCTGCTTTGTTTTCTGTATTATTTTCTGTATTGTTTTCTTCGTTAGCGTTTTCTGAATTTTCTTCCGTTGCTTCTCCTTCTGCATTTTCTTCTGTTGCTTCTTCTGCTGTCTCATCTTCTGAAACGGACTGATTTGTTCCAACGATTCCTTTTATTTTATCAACGCCATGTTTATTCAAAGTTTCAAATGCTATATCTAATACAAAAACAATTGCTGCTGTAATTAATACAATGGTTACCACTGCTATTGTATTATTTAATAATTGTTTCGGTGTTGGCCAATTTACTTTTTTTAATTCAGCTTTAAAGTCTTTGAAAAAACTTTTTTTGTTTTTACTATTTTCCTTTTTTGCCTTTGCTTCTTTTTTAGCCATTTTATTTCCTCCTTAAAATAGCTTTTTAACTATTTAGTTTCTTTGTGTGTTGTACGTTTTTTACAGAATTTACAATACTTAACAATTTCTAATCTATCGGTATTATTTCTCTTGTTTTTTGAAGTTGTGTAATTTCTTCTTTTACATTCTGTACATTCTAATGTTATATTTTCTCTTGGTCCTTTTGCTGCCATATGAAAACACCTCCGTATTTTTTAACATTACTTTTTTAAAACGATGTGAGCGTATATTCGTAATAATGATACGCTTGAATATTGTATCACCTTTTTCCTCTTGTGTCAATGGCTTTTTCTCTTTTTTTGGGTTTTCAATATTTATTTAGTTACTGTTCAGCCTAGATAATAAAAAATATCCTAATTAGCTATATATGCTAACTGGGATATTTTCGTATATTTTAAATATCTTATTATAAAAATTTTGCCCCTGTTTTTTTAATGTTCCTATTATACTTTTTATATTTAGATATATTTTTATTCCTTCCATACTATTAAAATGACCTGATATTTTTTGTTTCGTTTTTACATGCCTTAAATCCCTTTCTGCTAAGTTATTATCGAATGGCACACTAAAATCATAAAGGAACATTAAATGGTTTCCTTTATACTTCTTTAATCTATCCCTTTACCTTTTAGCTTTTTTCGATATTCATTTAAAGAACATAGATATGAACGCATTTTTAGTGACCATTCATTTTTGGTATTTTCGTAATTCCCTCTCAAATACCTTGAAATATGTACATTACATTCTATATGCTTCTCTCCATAATTATACATTACTGTTTCATGGTCATGCACTAAATTACCAGTATATCTATTTAATATATTGGTTTCTTCTATATATTTTTTTCCTTTCCCATTGCTTGGAATCAATAATGTGGTTTTTTCTGTTGAATACGTTCTTACACATATATTCTTGTTTTCACACCTTCCTGTTGTTGCATCTGTGTTCATTATTTCTGAATTTAATAAATTTTCTTCTATTTCCTTTATTAAGTATTCGCTTTTTCGATTTAACTCTTTTGTGAAATTTACTATACTTCCTTTTGATAAATTTATTCCTCCATGTGTAATACACCTAACAAAATTAGTTAGTCTATCTAAAGCTACTATTCCTTCTGTATTCAATATTGTGCATAATGTTTTTAGTTCGCTTCCATATTGCACATCTGTTTTAAATTCTTTTGGTATATTATATTTCCCTCTCTTATCTTTATAAAATCTGTATTCTTTAGCTATTACATTGATTTCTAAATCTAAAATATATTTTGTTTTATATTCTTTCTGAATTTTTCCCTTGTGATGTATTTCTCTTTTAAATTCTCCCTTATTTATTTTTTCTTCTATTAGTTTTTTGCTTAAAAAATGTGCTTTATGTCCTTTTTGTCCACCAGCTTTTTTATCCGTTTTTTCTCTATTGTTTGGAATATTTCTCTTTATATCACTTGATGGTGGCTTAGAAGAATTGTTGCTATCATTATTTATTATCTTTTTTAATCTGTCATTATCATTCCTTAATTTTTTGTTTTCAATTTTTAATTCCTTGTTTTCTTTTTCTAGAACTTCAATTTTTTGAGTAAAATATTCTTTTTGTTCCTTTAGTTGTTTTTTGAATTTCTTTTCTGTTTTTTTCTCTATAATTTTTACTTCATGTGATAAATCATCACATTTTTTCATTACTTCTTGTAATTGTTTAAATACTTGATTTTCGTAATCTCCGCCTTTCATGATTTATCACCGACCTTTCTTTAATGGTATTATATACCATTAAAGAAAAAAAGTCTGTAACACTAATATTTCTTTAGTATTACAAACCTTGTAATATTCTGTGGATAACTATTTTTATTTTTTGTTAGGCTGAACAGTAACTTTATTTATCTTCTATCTGTTTCATTTCGTTTTTATGCCTATGCTGATACATCTTATATTCTCCCATACAGTATAGAACCCATGCTAGACATCCTGGCATTACAAGCAATCTCGTGGTAACATATTTCTGATACTTTTTATCGACTTTTCCCTCTTTTACTAACCTAGATACTCTTCTTGCCATTTCAATAGATGCTTTCAAGTGTTCTTTCGTTTGTGTTGTGCAAATACTATTTCCTGGTCTAACAAAGTAATTATGAGTATTTACGCCTGCAATTTTAATTTTATTTGCTTTCCCATATAATTGTAATCTAGCTGTTGTATCTTCAAAAATACAATTTTCATCAAATCTAATATGATTCTTCTCAAAAAGTTCTCTTTTCCAACATCCTTGCCAAATCGTCCCCCCCGTATTAATTCCCATTTGAAATAATTTAGTAGTCTGGAACTTTTTAGGATTAAATGTTATCTTTTTCTTCTCTTGCCCTTTATCGTCTAATGTATACATTGTATGTCCTAAAAGAAATACATCTAACATATTATTATTTTTAATAGCCTCATCCAATCTTTTTAAAGATTCCTCTCTTAATTCATCATCAGAATCCAAAAACATTACATACTCTCCAGTAGCATTATCTAATCCTACATTTCTTCCTGCTCCTGGTTCCCATTTTCCATCTTTAATCTCAAATAACTTTATATCAAGTTCTTTATTTTCATCTATATATTTTTCTACTATTTCTTTTGATGAATCTCTTGAATGGTCATTTATCACTAATATTTCACAATTATTGTAATTCTGTGCCTTCACACTATTTAATGCATCCATTATATGTTTTTCCGTATCTTTCATTGGAATGATTACTGAGAATTTAGTAGTATATTTTTGTCTATCTCTCCATTCTTTTTGTTTTTCTCCCATCTCTTTTATTTCTCCCTTTATTTTTTTGCACAGAAAATCCAAATTTTCCTATCTTCTTTCCTAAACTATAATAATGTCCATTCGAATAGGCTATTAAATCACATTTTGAAATATCAAAAGCACCTTTTTCATCGATGTATTTTTCATCCACATGAATTGCCAATACATCTGCTATAAACATATGATGTGAGCCTAACTCTTTGATTTCTCTAACTTTACACTCTACTGACGCCGGACTTTCTTGAATCATTGGACATCTTACAAAATTAGCTTTTTCTTTATGTAATTTCATTTCTTTAAATTTATCTACCTTTGCTCCCGTTTTTACTCCACACCAATCCGTTGCTCTTGCTAACTGTTTGGTTGTTAAATTAATGACAAATTCTCCATTTTCTTTTATTAACGGATAAGAATGTCTAGTAGGATGGACAGAAATATAGACAGTTGCTGGATTGGTATTTAATATACCTGTCCATGCAACTGTTATAATATTCGATTTTTTCATTGTTCCACAACTTACCATAACCGCTGGTAATGGGTATAAAAAGGTTCCTGGTTTCCATGTTACTTTTGCCATATTACCCAACCTCTCTATCATCTCTTTGCTCCGATGCTTTATGTTCAGGGACATCATAATGTTCTCCCTCATTTTTATATTTTTCTCTTTTGGCAGCTGTACTAACCATATCATAAGCTTCGTCTATTTCTTTTATTCTTAATTCTATTTTAGCCTTTTTACGAAAATCAGTTGTCATTTTTAGTTGTTTTTCATAACCTTGTCTTAATATGTCTCTTCTTTCTTTAAGTCTCTTATCATTTTCTTCATCTGTATAACGTTTAAAAGTTTCTTCCAAAGTATCTAATATTTCATAAGCTGTTCTTTTTTTTCCCATTTTAACCCCTCTCTTCCTTTACATATTCTATTTTACCATACTTTCTCAAAAAAATCAAAATATCAAAAAAATAGACTAAAAATTAATCACTACATTAATCCTTAGTCTATCTTTTCATCTTTACAAAATAAAAAAACTAGCAACAACCTATCTTCCCAGCAGGGTAACCCACAAGTATTTTCGGCACACTTAGGCTTGACTTCTGTGTTCGGGATGGGAACAGGTATTACCCTAAATGTAATCGTCACTAGAAAATTATGGTAACTGTTAAAGCTTTGCTTGTTACAGATACAATATGCAATGCATAGCATTGTATACATATATAAATATTTTAACAGCACACTCAAAAATACATAGATGAATTTTAGGTTCTATTTTAGGTTCTCGA
>CAOKVW010000047.1 GCA_948472955.1 uncultured Clostridium sp.
CTAGAGACATCAGCTAGAGGTAGCGGTACTACGAGCTGGTTCGGCGATTACTCTTTCTTTCCGCACACGGGTACTCTGTTCTTCCTTCGTGGGGGCGGTTACGGCTATGGTTCTTCTGCGGGTGCGTTCTGTTTCAACGTCCACAACGGTAATGCTGACGGCTTCGATTCGTTCCGCGTGGTCTTGGCTCGGTGTCTAGCACTTTAAAAATATAAGACTTTCTAATGACAAGTTTAGATACTTAGAAATCTTTTATTATTTTCCTATAAAAGCCATTTAGAGGAGGTTACCAAAAAACTCAAACTAAAAAAAGATACAAATATTGAAAAAATAGGAAAAAGTTGTTATAATATAATCAGTTTTGCTGAAACTATCAAAATATAGCAAAAAGGAACTTTTGTAAAAGCGAGGAATAAAATATGAGTATAGGAAGAAAAATTATGGCATGGATAGCGATTTTAGTAGGATTGTTTGTATTTTCAGATTTTTTGATTTATGTAGGAATCAATTCTACTTATAAAGAGATAGAAAGGCAAGACGAAAATTCACAAATTGCTGTTTATCATGCAGATGCCACATATGTAAATGGAAGAATTAGAGGATTAATAAAAGATGTTGGAGAGGTACCAGACAAATATTTAAAAATTGAATTATATACGAAAAGACATGTTTTAGTGGGAAAAAGCTATGTAGAAATAAAAGACGTAGAAAATTCTGAAACACAACCTTTTGAGGTGCTTTTTAAAGCCAATGATGTTGCCTATTATAAAATAGATACCGTTAAGGAAAAAGAACCAGGTGGTGAATTGGAGATTTTACCAAAAGAATTGACAAGGGGAGAGGTTCTGTTAGCAACAGCATTGACATTTCTAATTTTATGGTAGAAAACTATTTCCACTGGTTTTGAGATTAAGTGGAGATATGAAACAAAGAGGACAGGTCTTATTTATTTCATATTGTGAATAAAATCCAGTATTTGACATAGAATAAAATATGTGCTAATATATAGTTAGCAATTGCAAAGCAAGTTTTTCATGAAGTAAAAAAGACTAGGAGTCATCTAAATCTTTCCTAGTCTTTTTCCTTTTGCTACTCACTCAAATGTTTTACGATTAAGTAAATCAAATAAAGCTTTAGTAGCTTTTGTAAGTTTTTCATGAAAACCTCCTTTCTACCTTTGCAGAAAGGCAAGTATAATATACAATATTTTACTTTTTTGTCAATGAAGTTAAAATTTCAAGTTTCGACTTTTTGCAAGTGGAGGGTGTAATATATCATTTTTTTACACTTTGTGTGTCGCAACCTACAAAATTAATTTTTTATCTGAAGGTTGCTCCAATCGCACTCGCTTTACTCGTTTGGTCGCTTACGCAGTGTTGCAAAAATGATATATTACACCCTCCACTTGCAAAAAGTCGAAACTTGAAAGTTAAAATTAATGAAATAGAAATAAAAGGAGAAATAAACGAAGCCATGAACATAAAAATTGATAATTACAAAGTATTATTTAATTTAAGAATACTGAAAAGTATTTTAACAAGTTTTGTTGATAGTTTTTTAGTATTATATTTTTTAGAGGTCTTAGACCATAATATTTTACCATTAGGAATTTACAAATTAATTACTGTAATTACTATTTACGCAGTAATATTTGCTACTAGAAATCTAGCCAAATCAACTCATAGAGTTAATCTGATGAGGATAGGAATCTTATTAGATTTTGTATAGTTTCTAACGATTATCTTATTAAAAGATAAAGTAATTAATTTTATCTATTTTATTTCCCTTATTATTTGGAAGCTTAATTTATGCTACTGGATTTTTAAAAAGTTTAATGGTCGTTTTAATCATAGTGGCATTAAGAATTATATTATCTTTTATGTTTCAAGATAAAAACATTCCAGAAGGGAATAAAGTCAATTTTAAAGAATTCTTCAAACTGATAAAAAACGATGAAAGATTTAAGCGATTAGGAATGGTTGAGTTTTTTAATGGCATAACTTACTCAGAAGGTGCTTTTTCCTATATTGTTACGATTTATATCATAAAAGTATTTTCCAATAGTTTTAGCTTAGGAGTGTTTACATCGATATTCAGCCTGATGACTTGTATCATTGGCATTTTATTTGCTAAGTTTATCAAAAAAGAGCATTATATGCCAGTCATTAGGATTTCTACGACACTAACTGTAATATTTTTATGCCTTATGATTTTTAAATGTAATACCATAACCATTATTTTATTCAATTTATTTCAGACCATATCAAAGACAATAGTAGTATTAGTAAATGAACGTAATCAAACAAATTTGTGTAATGTAGAGAAAATTAGAAAAGAATATAAAGTGGAATATTGGTTGACGTTTGAAAGTTATCTTGTTGTTGGTAGAATAATAGGTCAGAGTATATTTATTTTAATGGCTTATACGAATTCCAACATAATTATTATGCTGTTTGTCGTGTTCTTGATTTTATTTGCTAATAGTTCAATAAAATTACAAAAGAGTATGATGAGACAATGAGACCTGTGCCTCTTGTCTCATTTTTTATATTGTAGGAAAGTTCGTTACACATATAATCGTTGACACAAAATCAAAGATTTTGACAACGATTTATCCTAGTAGGAGAACTTTCCATACAAGATAAATATGGGGATTTATAGAATTTCTTTGCGGTTGCTACCGCTTAGATTTCTTAGCCGTATGAGCATTAGCGAATTACGGATAAGTTATGCGTTAGAAAATTCTTAAATTCGTTTTTTAGGATTTACATATAAAGTTTTATGGTTAGTATAAATCACCATACCAGGTTTAGCACCATTTGGCTTTTTCACATACTTAGTCTCACAGATATCGACTGGTACATTGGAAGAATTTCTAGCTTTGCTATGATAGGCAACAATTTCTGCACATTGGATAAGAAGGGAATCATCTAGCAACTGGTTTGGATTGAGTTGCAAGATAGCATGGCTACCATGAATATCTTTGGTATGAAACCACAAGTCTGTTTTTTTGGCATATTTTAGGGTTAAGTAGTCATTTTCTTTGTTATTTCTTCCGACTAAGAGGGTATAGCCATCAATCGTATATTTGAAAGGATTAAAAGAAACCTTTTTATTTTTGGTAAGAGAAGATTTTTTTACTTTTGCTTTTTTCTTATTTTTCAAATGTTCGGTTTTTTCTTTAAAAATAACATTTTCAGAGATTTCCTCAAAAATTTCAGAGATTTCTTCTAAGGTAGAAGAATTTTCTAACTCATACACAATACTTTCTATATAAGTCAATTCTTTCATCGTCTCTTCTTTTTGAGATGTTACAATTTCTAAAGCATTTTTTAATTTATGATATTTTTTAAAGAAGCGTTTTGCATTAACAGAAGGGGAATATCTATCATCTAAAGGAATGGTGATTTTTTGGTTATCATAATAATTGTCAAGCGTGATTTGTTTTACGTTTTGATTTGGAATTTGATATAAATTTGCGGTTATGAGTTCACCGTATATTTGGTATTTTTCCATATCCTTGCAAGCGTTTAATTTCTCATCAATATTCAAAAGTCGCTTTTTATATTTCTTGAAAAGGTCTAAAATCATTTTTAAAATGCTATCACGATAGGTTTTAAATTCTTCGGAAGTTTCCTTCTCATGATAAAAATCATCGAGAAAGAAGTTTAAATGAAAAGGAGAAGATTCGGTTTCTGCTTCTATCAGAAAATAGTCTCGTTTCTTAGCATCTATCAATTGAAAGTCTAATAAATTGCTATCTGTTCGATGGATGATTTCTTGTAAATAGTGATATAGTTTTTCTAAATTGTTTTGCTGAAAGGTTTCTATTCCAAGACGAGACATAGAAGCCTCTATAAAAGATTTACTGATACCGTTAAAAATATCATAAATCGCATCTTTTGATGAGGATGAGATTTTTTCATAAAAATCTTGAAAATGAAGACAATCTAAAAAGTTGTATTTGCTTGTTGCCGGATATACATATTTAACATGAGGGACGATTACTCTTGTACTGTCCTCATTGTGAATATGCCTTAAACTATCAATGATTATATTTTGTTCATCTAATAATATGATATTGCAATGTTTTCCCATTAACTCGACAATTAACCTTTTGGAAATGATATCATTCACCTCGTCAAATCCTTCAAAATCAATGACTACTAATCTTTCTAAGTTGTTAGTGGTGATGCTTTTGATATGTAGTCCTAATAGATGTTTGCGAAGCACCATACAAAAGTTAGGGGCTACTTTGGGATTGCTTTTAGGATGAGTTGTTAGATGAATACGATAGTTTTGGGCGTCTGTGCATAGATTTAATAAATAATGATGACCATCTAAATAAAAACCTAATAAAATAGTGTTTTTGTTAGGTTGAAAAATTTTATCCATTCTTGCTCCTGCTAGTTCTTGTAATTCAGAAGCAATTGCTTTGGTTACGATTCCATCAAATGCCATGATTTTCCTCCTTTTATCAATATGATAAAGATTATAGCATATTTTTCTGAAAAAAGCTATTGCCTAAAAAAAGGGAAAAGTATATAATGTAGAGGAAAATAAAAAAGGAGAGAAAAAAGTGAAGAAAGTAAAAAAAATCATAACTTATTTTGTAATAGGAATAGCAAGTATACTGCTAACCATGAACCCAGTAGAAGCTTCCTCTAGTGACTTATATTTAAATCAACTAGACTTTCAAGCACAAGTCAATCAAGATGGAAGTATGGATGTAACAGAAAAGTGGAATATAAAAATAAAGGACACAAACACTTTATACAAAACATTCAAAAGAGACAAAACAAAATATTCGAATATAACTAATGTAAAAGTAACAGACACGACCAAAGGAAATCGCAACTTATTAACACAGCAAAATCAATGGAGTTATCATTTACCAAAGGAAAATTATTTTGGTGGATTAAACCAACACAATGAATTTGAGATTGCTTGGGGAGTTGGATTAGAAGATAGTTCAGCAACAAGAGTTTATGAAATTTCTTATCAAGTAGAGGATGCGATAGCAAAGTACGATGACTATGCAGAACTATATTGGCAATTTGTAGGAAAAGAATTTGAAATAAGTGCGAAGAAAATAACAGGAACCATTTTATTACCAACACATGCCAATCAAAAAGAAGACATAAAAGTTTGGGGACATACCGAAGACTTAAATGGCGAAATCTACGCAACCGATAGCAATAAAATTGAATTTACCATGAACCGATTTCGCTCTGGACGATATGTAGAAATAAGAACTTTATTTCCAACCGAAATGATAACCCATTCTGGAAGAGGAAAAAATAAAGAAAGATTGGAACAAGTGGTTCGAGAAGAAACGAAATGGGCCAATCAGGCCAATGAAAAAAGAAAAAGAAAAGAAAATACGAAGCGAAAAGCTACCATAGCAATTAATGTAGTGACCGTTATCTTAACGATTTTTGGTATCAAATCGATTATTAAAAATGTAAAAAAAATAAAAACAAGAAAGAAACTAGTACCAACCCAAGAGATAGAATATTTTAGAGAAATGCCAAGAGAAGATGCTACACCAGCAGAAGCGTTAGCGATTTTTACGAAAGAAATAGGAAATTTTAATAGTAGTACACGGAGTAGGAAGGATATTTTCAGCTACTTTATTAGATTTAAGTTTAAAGAAAATCATAGATTTTCAAGTAAATGATAAACTAATTACCATCAAGTTATTAGAAAATAGCCCAAAAGAATTAGAAACAGCAAAAGACGAAAAGGTGATTTTTGAATTTTTGCAAAAAGCATGTGAGCACAATGGTAACCCTAGCGAAATTACGACCAAAGAACTAGAAAAATATATTAAGAAATCAGGAAGTAAAGTAATCAAATTAAAAGACAGAATTGATAAAAACACAGAGGAAACATTATATCAAAAAGAATTAGCAGATAAGAAAGGAAAACAGGAAAAGGCTAATATAACAGCATTTGCCATATTATCTCTGATGTTTCTCATTTTTTCAATTATTCTTTTTGGGATTTTAATAGAAACAAAAGACATGAATCCAATTGGAATGATACCATTTATACTAACCATAGGAATCCAATTTGTCGTTTTTACCAGATTGGCAACAAAAACCAATGTATTAACACAAACGGGAATAGATGAAAGGGAAAAATGGAAAGGGCTAAAAAAATATATGGAAGATTTTTCGATGTTAGATAAAAGAGAAATCCCCGAAATTGTAATATGGGAGAAATTTTTAGTTTATGCAACGGTATTTGGCATTGCGGATAAAGTGTTAAAACAATTAAAAATTGTGTATCCTAATATAACAGAACAAATGAATGTGAATCCGTATGGCTATATGTATCTTATGATGAATACTAATTTTTCAAATAGTTTTTCACATGCGATTACAAATTCTATGTCGAGTGCTTATTCTTCTGCCTCAGGAGGCGGAGGAGGATTTTCTGGCGGTGGCCGGAGGCCGGACGGTGGACGGCGGAGGCGGTGGCGGAAGATAGAAAGGAAGGAAACGGTAAATGAATGAAGAGAAAATCGATAAATTATATGAATTGATTAACAATATACCGATAACGGATGACAATGTTCAGTTAATTGAAGAAATTAAAGGTGATTTATCACGAGGAGATTATATATCTTCTTTAAAGAAAATAGAAATGTTAGGACAAAAGAAGCAAAACTCACTAGTCAATGAAAAAAGGAAAACAACGAATGCAGTTTCTGAAGACGAAGAGGGAACAGATATGACAGGACTGTTTCCTAGAGAGTTAAGTGATGACGATTTAGAAAGACAATATATAGGGCTGTTATTAACAGACCCAAGATTGATTAAAAAATATTTTTATGTGTATGAAGATTGTTATTTTGAAGACCCAGAATTATTAAATATTTATAAGAGTATCATTTTTACAGAGGGAGGAGCCTATACAACGGAACAAGCCAAAAAAGGTTTTAGTTTTGCCAAAGATAATGAAAAAGTATATGCATTAAAAAGTAAGTTAAAAAAAGAAGTACGAGACCAAGATTACGATATGGAACAAATTTATATTGATTTAAAGAAATTATTTGTCCTAAGAAAAAATTATCTAGCCATACCGATTCAAAATATGCAAGAAAAAGTAATGGAAATCAAAGAATATGAATTATATGATAAGATGTCAGTAGAAGAGGTCGAAAGTGCTGTTGTGCAAGTCAATGATACCGAAAAATTCAAAAGAGCAGTTTTAAATGAGGGGTTAACAAGCTTTTTACAATTAGGAGATAATAATTTAACCAATGGCTTACCATTACCTTTTCCAGTCTTAACCCAAGTCTTTAAAGGAATCCGAAAGGGAGAGACGATGGCATTTGCCATGCCTTCTAACGCTGGAAAGAGTAGATTTACCATTGATATTGCAGCACATACTGCTTTTGTGCATCATAAAAAAGTATTAGTCATCTCCAATGAAATGTCAGAAGAAAAAATGAGGTTGTGTTTGATTACCACGATTTTAAATAATAAGGAAATTCAAAAACAACACGGTATTGAAATTTCTAAGACAGAAGGAGAATTGTTAGAGTTCAAGTTTAGGCCAGATGACCCTAACAAAGTAAAAACGGATGAAGAAGGCTTTGTGGTTAAAGAAGAAAAAGAAAAACAAAAAGATTTTGCTAAGAGATTATTAGAAGTTTCACAAGAATTCAAAGATGTCATTACCGTTACCAATTGGGTTAATAAACAAATCAACAATTCGATTCATTTTATCAATATAACAGACCATACCAACGATGAATTGAAAAAAGTTATTATGAATTATTATTATAAAGAAAAAATAGAATATGTATTTTATGATACCTTAAAAACAGATACAGCCAATATTGGAATTGGAGAAGAATTGAAAAAAACAGCAACCATTCTTTCTAACATAGCACAAAATTTTGGCATTTATATCTGTGCGACTTTACAATTAGCAGAAACCGACACATTGCCAGTTAATTTAACGGTCAATGATTTAGCGGTTAGTAGAACCGTGAAAGAAGTGTTAGACACCTTAGCTTTAATCAAACAAATTCATAGAGATTCCCTACAAAATTATGAGTATTCTTTGAATGAAGTGGATACCAAATTTTTTGATTTAAAGAAATTTGATGACCCAGATGTTAGGTATTATGCTTGCGTTGTAGATAAGAACAGAGCTGGTGCAAAGCCTACTTTGGTGTTTCGCCTAAATCTAGCTTATAATGTTTGGGAGGAATTGGGGTATTTGAGATTGAAGCAATCATGATTTTGGAAAAAATGGAATAAGAAACGGAGTAAAAAATGATATTTAGTATTTTAGCTTTTATAGCATTAGTTTTAAGTATTTGTATCAAAGACAGAAAAAAATCATTAAGAGTGCAAGCATAAATTGTTTCTTTGAAGCAGTTTATGATTTTATCATTGGTGCTTTTACAGGTGCATTTTTAAGTATTATCAATTTTATCAGAACCTTTATTTTTATGCAAAGTGAAAAGATTAGCAAAAAAGTATATGTTTTAATGCTTATGATATTTGAAGGAATTGTTATTGTTAATTGTATTTATACTTGGAATGGCTATATTTCTCTTTTACCAACAATAGGTACTATTATTAGAACCTATTGTTTATGGCAAACGAATATGAAGATGGTAAGAATATCAGGTGTTACGACGGGTGTCTTGTATGGCTTATATTATTGCTATTATCATAGTTGGTTCCTTGTGATGGGGGATATCATTTTATTGCTGACAAGTATGATGAGTATTTATAAAAATGATGTGAAAAATAAGAAAGAGGTAAGTTAATGATTGATTTTGAACAAGCAAAACTTGCTTTTAAACAATACATACAAGATTATGATGTCGAATATGGAAAAATTGAATTAAAAATAAGACATACCTATGGTGTAGTAGAAGCAAGTGAATATATTGCCAAAAAGTTATCATTAAATCAAGAAGATATAGAATTAGCAAAATTGATTGGTTTGCTACACGATATAGGAAGATTTGAGCAAATAAAAAGCTTTGATTGTTTTATTGATAGTAAAACAACGGACCATGCTATATTGGGGAATGACATCTTATTTAAAAACGAGCTTATTAGAAAGTTTATCAAAGAGAAACAATATGATAGGATTATTTCTAAATCCATTTTAAATCATAATAAATTAACCATAGACAACAATTTAGAGGATAGGGAATTATTACATGCTAAAATAATTCGAGATGCCGATAAAATAGATAATTTTAGGGTAAAGGCAACAGATGATTTTGAAAATATAATTGATAACGCTAATAGGGAAATGTTAGAAAATGATGTCATTTCCGATAAAGTGTTTCACGATTTTATGGATAGTAAAGTGATTGTAAGGGAAGATAGAAATACATATATGGATTTTTGGGTTTCGTATATAGCTTTTCTATTTGATTTTAATTTTACATCAAGTTTAGCATATATAAAAGAGATGGATTATATTCATAAGATAATGGATAGATTGGATTACAAAAATAGAGATACGAAACAAAAAATGGAAAAGATGCGAAAACATGCGATTGGGTATATGGAAGACAAATTAAAACATTAATTCAAGATGTAAAATTTTGTAAAAATGATTGACAAGAAAATAAAAAAATAGTATAATAAATATGCTATTAGGAAAGAATAAAAAGACAGTTTAACGAATATAATAAAGACGTAATCATTAGATTACTTATTAAAATTAGGATGCACAATCCTTTGATTAATTTCATAAATGTGCAAGATATTGGGTTAGATATGAGCCTTTAGGAGCCAACCTATAAACGAATATCCGATTAAACATTAGGTTAGAAACGAGCCTTTAGTTTTACTATAAACGAGTTTTCAGAAAAATTATGGGGGATACTAAAAAGTATCTCCCATTTTTGTAAATGGAGGGCTATGATAAATAATAAAAAAATAAAATTAGGAAAATTGAATTTTTATATCGTATCTGATAAATATATCAATTATTTAAGTCAATTTGATTATCATATTGCTTATAATAAAAATGAAAAAAGACCATATATAGGAGTGGTTATTATTCTTGAAGAACATTATTATTTTGCACCTTTATTTTCACCTAAACTAAAACATAAAACATACAAAGATAATTTAACATATTTTAAAATTATTAATACAAAAACTAAAAATGAATTAGGTATTATTAGGTTTTCGGATATGATACCAGTTCCACAAGATAGTATCGAATTATTAAATATAAAAGACAAAAGTTATGGATATAGGAGATTAATTTCTGAACAATATTCTTATATAAATATTCCCAAAAATAGAAAAAAGATTTTAGAAAAAGCTGAAAAAATTTATAGTATAGTTACCAAACCAAGTAAAAGTAAAATGGCTAAATTTTACCAAGATTTAAGCTGTAATTATAAGTTATTAGAAGAAAAGTCAAAACTGTATTATTTACATAAAAACAAACAAAATCACAATTGACAAACTTTTTAAATTATGATAAAATCAAACATGCGCTGTAAAGCGAGGCAGAAAGCCAACACGAGATTAGTGTTGTCTTTTTAAATCTCTTTAAAAAGTAATTGTTATTCGTCCAACCCAACCAATAACAATATAGTAAGCAAAATTCACAAAAAGAAAAAGGAGGAAGAAAGAATATGGAAAAAGAAGAAAATATACTAGGAACAGAAAAAATAGGAAAACTCATCAAAAAATTCTCAATTCCTTGTATCATATCATTATTAG
>CAOKVW010000048.1 GCA_948472955.1 uncultured Clostridium sp.
ATCAAGGAGGTTCAGGAAATCAAGGAGGCTCAGGAAATCAAGGAGGTTCAGGAAACCAGAATGTTCCAGGAATTGGAATAGGGAATAATTCAAAAAATACAACATCTTCTAGTAGTGGAGGAGCATCAATGAATAGTAGTAGGAGTAATATTGCAGGAATCAATAGTTCCATTTCAGGAGTTTCAAGTGACAGTTTATCTAGTAAGAACTTACCAAAAACTGGTTATGAGAAGGGATTATTAGTAGGAATAATAGTATTATCAGGAATTGCTATTATATGTTATAAAAAATATAAAATGTAATTTAAAAAGTATATTTAAAAAATACATCTTTAATAAAGGTGTATTTTTTAAACAAATTAATTTTATTAAATTTTTGAATGAGGTACTATCAGCCGTAAGAAATTTGAAAGTGTAAATAAATAGGAACAAAATTGTAACGTAAACTTAATAGAGAAAAGGTAAGGGTGAAATAGAGCATTTCCCTAGTGAATTTTCGGTATTTTTGAAATGTCGAAAGAATACCGATATTGACGAAATAAATAAAATAGAGTATAGTAAATATAGGATGTTATAACAATAATGCAGAGTAACTTTTGAAGAATAGAGATACGATAAAAACATTATATAAATGAAACGAGGAGGTAATATAATGAAAAATACTATAATAAGAATAATGCTAGTACTAATATTTACATTGTTAATTCTATTTGTTTGTGGATTAAATGTAGAAGCAAATGTACGAGAGTGGGATATTTCAAAGGATTCAAGCAGTAGCGTAAAAGCTACATTAAATTATGACAATAAGACACTAGAAATATCAGGATATGGAGATATGCAGGATTGGTCTATTGGTAATTATCCACCATGGTATGGTAACACGTATGATATAGAGAAAGTAATTATTGGTAATGAGCTGAAAAATATAGGAAAAAATGCTTTTCTAGAATGTACCAATCTTACTCTTGTTAGTGTAAAAAGTGAGAAGATAAGATATATAGATAATAGTGTTTTTTCAGGTTGTGACAATCTGGAAACCATAGAATGTAATCCAAATTCATACGTAGAAAGATACGCACAAGATAAAGGCATAGGATATGTAAATGGACAAATTGGAAAATGGGATATATCGAAAGGTACAGGAAAAGTCAAAGCAGAATTAGACTATTTTTCTAAAACATTGTCAATAACTGGAACAGGAAGCATGAAGGATTGGGAAGAATCTAGTTTAGCACTATTCCAAAATTTTAGTGAGCATATTGAAAAGCTTAATCTTGGACTAGAAATAACGAATATAGGAAAAAATGCTTTTTATGGCCTTAAGAAACTAACAAATGTTAACATTCATGAAAATATTGTAAGTATTGGCGAAGATGCTTTCAGAAATTCTGGTGTGAGAAGAGCTTATATAAGAAATAACAATATTAACATTAGTAATGATATTTTTGAGGGAACAAGTGGTGGATTAATAATTTTTGGTAATAATGGTTCAAATGCAGCTGCATTTGCTAATAGATTTAACTACACTTTTTCAATTTTAGATAGTCAAACTGGCTATAAAATGACATTTGATATTGGAGTTGAGCATAATACATTGAAAGCTGTATTAGATTATGCTAGTAGGACACTTACTATATCACCAATGGTTAACCGCAATCAACCGATTGAAATGAAGGGATACAGCAACGATGAACAGGCACCTTGGAATGCAGAGGCTCCAAATACATGGTGGGATTCTGGGCAACAGCAAATGTACAGAGATTTTATTGAAACTGTTGTTGTAAAAAGCAACGTTAAAAATATTGGTGAAAACGCCTTTTTAGAATGTTCCAAATTGAAAAGTGTGAAAATTAGTAGCTATCATATTGAAATTAAAGATTATGCTTTTAGTAATTGCAATGAGCTTCGCTCTATAGTTTGTGAAAGTAGTGTTGTTACCGAGATTTCTGACAATGCCTTTAATGGTGGTAGTGATGAGAATTTGGTATTCGATTTTGGATTGGTCTTTCCTGACCCAAGCTGTAACATTCAAGCTAGTTTAGATTATAAAAATGAGAAATTAATTGTAAAACCAAAGGGATTACAACCTGTTAAAATGAATGATGGACTTCCTGGTATAATTGGAAATGGTAGCTTTTATCTTAGTGCTTTTAAAGATAGAATAAAAACCATTGAGGTTTTGGATGGTGTGACCGAAATTGGAAGTGATGCTTTTAAGGATTTCAGTAATGCAACAAAAGTATGTCTTGGTCAAGATGTGAAGAAGATTGGAAATAATGCTTTTGCCAATTGTGTAAACTTGAATCGTTTAGAAATACCGAAGAATTTAACAGATATAACAACAGCTTTTTATCATTGTGATAGTATTTCTACCATTAAAATCGGAAATGGTGTAGCTCAATGTGAGATTAAAAGAGATTATAGTGGTTTTATACTTATATGGAATATTGGAGAAGATTCACAACATCGAGAAGACGTACAGGCGACCATAAATTATCCATTTTCCGATCACAAGCTTGAAATTAAAGGAACTGGAAGAATGAGGAGTTGGGGACAAGGAACAGATGCCTTTTTCTCTCAATGGGGCTATTTGGGTATGGATCTAGAAATAACAGCTGTTGAAATACAGGGAGGAATTGAAAATATTGGAAACGAAGCTTTCAGGGATAATACCCATTTGACTAATATATCTTTGCCTCAATCTGTCTCAAATATTGGTTCTTCAGCTTTTGAAGGATGTACTGGACTAACAAGTGTGTCATTAGGATATGTATCTGATATTGGCACATCTGCTTTTAAAAATTGTTCTTCATTAGGGTCAGTTGCTTTACATGGATTTACTTCTTGCTCACTGGGTGATTATGCATTTGATAATTGCAATAAACTTAAATTAGTTGTTTCAAGAGAATCAATGAAAGTTTCTGAAAATACTTTTAGAAATTGTAATGAAGAATTATTTCTTACTTGGTATGAGTGGCAGCAACCTAATATTCCTTACTACAACCTTTCTTATGAATTTAAGAATGCAACTTTGACCTTAACATATGATGAGGGGACTGTAGGGGCAAGAGATTATGATAGTAACATTAGGGCTTCATGGAATAAAGACGATTTTAGAGTTAATATAGAAAATGTCGTAATTGGACAAGGAATAACAAGAATAGGAAATGAATCATTTAAGGAAATGTCTAATATCAAAAATGTTACAATTCCAGATACTGTAACAAGTATCGGTCAATCTGCTTTTAATGGTTGTGAAAATATAAAGGAGATTACGATTCCAAATCAAGTAAAATCAATAGAAGATTCTGCTTTTCGAGGGTGTAGTTTAGATGAGTTAATAATTTCTAATTCAGAAACAATTTTAGGGAAGTATGCGTTTGCAAAGAATCCTTTAGAGATAGTAGAATTTAAAGGGATAGATTGTGATATTAATGAGGGAGTGTTTGAAAATTGTGACTCGCTAAAAACAGTTAAGATGCATAAGGGTGCTAATAAAATCAAATATAATGCTTTCGGTTCTAATAACAACAATGACTTTACAATTGAGTGGAAAGATGGAGAAATTGATGTTAAATTTTACAATAATATAAAAGCTCTTATGGTAACAGCACCAGATACAGATAAGAACTATCAAATGACAGATAGATACACAGCTCATGGTGATAAAGATTATTCTTGGAAGAAAGAGTATTTTGGAAGAGATACAAGCCCTATAAAATATATAGGTATTGGTAAAGGGATTGCAAATGTCAGTCTTCGTGCATTTTCTGACCTAAATAATGTACAAACAGTTGAACTTTCAGATACAGTATTAACAATATCTAGTAATGCTTTTACTAATTGTTCATCATTACAAGGTACAATTGTGATTCCAGAGTCTGTTAATTCAATTGGAGATGAAGTATTTTCTGGATGTTCAAGTTTAGGTACGGTTGAGATTTATAATCCAGAAGCAACATTTGACAACGATGTTTTTAAGAGTTGTAGTACTGGAACAGAAGGAACATTATTAATACGAGGTTGGGAAGATTCAACTTCTCATGACTATGCAAGAGATAATGATATTAGGTTTGAACCATTTGACTGGAAATATTGTCGTGTTGAATTTTATTATGATGGAGTGATAGATGATGATCTTACTTGGAAATATCAAAGAATTGACTTAAACGAATCAATAAATGAAAAATCTGAAATCATACAAAAAGCCAAACAACGTGGCAAAAAAGATGGATTTAAATACGTCAAGTTTGACTCATATTTGGGTGAAATGAGTAAAAATAATGTAATTAAATTATATTATGAGACAGGTATTGAGCCAATTCCTCCTGAAGAAATATATTATACCGTTAATTTTTATACAAAAGATGATAAAATAATACAAAATATAAGTGGAGGAACCCTTACAAGCTCTAGTTCAAATATATTAAATTCAGACGATTTTATAGAGTACAAAAAAACAAAACTAAAAGGTACAAATTATATATCTTATGATGATAAGCTAGATGATAGGAATTATATAATTAAAGTTTGGTGTCGTGAAAAAACACCAGAAGATGAAATTCCTAAGAATTATACGGTAAAGGTATATTTGGACAAATGGAAGGATTCACCAGATAAAGTTATATCGAACAGAATAAAAGAAAAACCATCTGAAGTTGATTTTTCTAAATCTTTACAAAAGGTACTAGAGGAAGTAGAAGCAGAGTATAAAGAATATAAGATTTCTGAAAAGCCAAGAAATGACGAGATAGCAGAGATTAAAGTGCTTTTATTAAAACCAAGTTCTCCTATTCCTCTTCCTAATATTTGGGGAAAATATACTGTTAATTTTTATCATTCAGATACTGGTAACAAAATAGAAGAGATAAGTGGTTCAACAGTAGAGGGATATGCTAGAACAGTACTAAATTCTTCAGAATATAAAGCTCTTTTAAAGGAGAAAGTAGAAGGAAAGTATACAGCTATAAAACAGCAAGTGGATCCTTATGAGAAGATTATTACAGTTTGGTGTCGTAATCGTAATCCAGTTTCCGATCTTACAAATTATACAGTTAAAGTATTTTTGAATAATTGGGATAATCAAGTGAAAAGTATAGCAGATAAAGTAAAGGAAACACCAGATAATGTTGGAACATCACAGTCTTTACAAAGAGTAATAGATAATGATATATTGGCAGTATATACTAATTATGCATTATCTGAAATGGAACAAGATGATGAAAATGCTGAAATTAGAGTACTTTTAACTCGAATGTCAACCAACTATACAATTAAGTATTACTACGATTATGACGAAAAGACGAAAGAAACAGAGACATGTTCTGGAATCGTAGGAGATATTATAACAAAAGATACAATTCAACAAAAAATTATAGCACATCAAAAAGCAGGATATACCCTAGTACAAGACCCTAAATCAATTTTATTGGTAATGGATTCTAGTGCTAATATCATGAGAGTATACTATGTAAAAGGAACACAGCCAGAATTGACAGGGTTTAGAATAGAATACTATTACAATTACACAGACAAAGAAGAAGAAATGTATCCAGGGAAAATAGGTCAAACCATAACAAAAGATACCATACAACAACAGATTAATGCTCACAAAAAAGAAGGATATATACTTGTCAAAGACCCAGTAGCAATAACATTAGGAAAAGACCCAGATACTAATATTATAAGAGTATATTATGTAAAATCAGAGGACTCAAAATTAACAGGATTTAGAATAGAATACTATTATGATTATCAAATTGATAATAATGCTACCGAAATATTCCCAGGTACCATTGGTCAGACCATAACAAAAGATAATGTGGAAGAACTAATCAGAATTCACAAAAGAGAAGGTTATATGCTTTCAACAAAAGACAATCCAAATCCAGACCCACTTGCTATAAAATTAGAAGCAGATCCAGATACTAATATCATGCGAGTGTACTATGTAAAAGAAAGTAAGACAGACCCAGAAAAACCAGAGAATCCAAAATTGGCAGGATATAAAATACAATATTACTATGATGGTAAATTTAATAATTCAGCAACAGGAGTATTTTCTGGAGAAGAGGGTAATACCATAACAAAAGAAATGATTCAAACTCATATTGATGCACATAGAAATGGCTACAAATTTTCAAAAACGGAAAATTTACCATTAACTTTAAAAGCCAATATTGCTGATAATGTTATTAAAGTTTATTATATAAAGGATGGTTCAACAAACCCAGATCCAGGGGGAACGGATCCAGATCCGGGAAAACCAGATCCAACTCCAAATCCAGGAGGAACCAATCCAGGTAGCAACAATCAAGGAGGAAGCTCAAATGGCAATGGAAATGGCTCAAATGGTGGAGGAGCTTCATCATCTACTGGAACCAGTAGTAAAGGTAATGGCAAAACAATAACAGGAAGTCCAAGTGATAGTTTGGCAAGTAAAATAATACCTAAGACAGGTCTAGAAGTAGGATTATTAGTAGGAATCATTGCTTTGTCAGGAGTTGCAGTTGTATGTTACAAAAAGTCTAAATGGAATTAGAGCAAATAATAAATAAAAAAATACATCTTTTATAAAAGGTGTATTTTTTTCCGTAAATGCACAGGATAAATTTAAGTTTCGGTTTTTTGGGGTAAGTTTCTCCCAGTAGCATTGATAGGAAAATAATGAAAGATTTTGTGTATCTAAGCTTGCCATTAGAAAGTCTTATGTGTAAAATGAGGAATGCTCAAGGCAAAACGATTCTTTCCTCTATTTTTTATAAATTCCTCGGCTACCTTTCATAACGTTTACAAATTCTAAGACAAAAGCCACAACTATACCGAAAACAGGACCCTTTGTGACTTTTGTCTAAGAATTTGTAAAACTATTTCAGTCGCATTCGTCATTTATGCAAAATAGAGGAAAGAATCGTTTTGAACGTGAGAGAGGCTCATTTTACACAGATAGAGTTTCTATAAAAGCTTAGCTTATCCAAAATCTGTAATGTATTTTCCTATCAATGCTACTGGGAGAAACTTACCCCAAAAAACCGAAACTTTAAAACAGGATAAAGCCTTGAAATTAAAAAGTATTTAGTTTATAATGATAAAAATGATGATTAGGAGAAGAACTATGTGGGAAAGAAAAGAATTAAAAGAAAAAGCTAAAAAAGTTGTTCATAGAAATTATTGGACAGCTATTGTAGTATGTTTTTTAATTGCTTTATTGACAGGTGAATTTGGAACTTCTATCTTGGGTATATGGCAATCTGAGGATTCTATGGACCCCGATTATGTGATACATCATCAAATGGATAAAAAATATGGGCTCAATGAGATACAAACGAAAGTGTTTAAAACAGTTGAGGCCAATTTGAACAGTGCTATGAAGCCGCAAAAATATATTTTTAAAATATGGGATGGTATTCATTCTTTTCAAATGAATCAAATGCAATTAGGAGTACTACTTTGTATTGGTTCAGTGATAGCTCTTGCTTTTACGATATTAGTAGCAGACCCACTGATCGTAGGAGAAAAGAAATATTTTTTAAAGGCAAGACGAAACAATAACACAAAAATAGGTGTTCTAGTAGAAGTATTTCAAAAGGAACATTGGTTTCATATAGCCATTATTATGTTTTTACGAAATATTTATAATGCACTTTGGTATTTAACAATAATTGGAGGTATTATAAAAACATATGAATATAGGATGATACCTTATATTTTAGCAGAGAATCCTAATATAGAGAGAAGAGAAGCTTTTAGGCTTTCAAAACAAATGATGAAGGGAAATAAATGGAAGACATTTATTTTGGATTTATCATTTTTGGGATGGAATTTTCTATCTGTTTTAACCTTTGGCATATTAAGTATATTATATGTGAATCCATATAATGCAACAACAATGACAGAGTTATATGTTGTATTAAAAGAGAATTCGACAGCAAAAAAAGACGAATCAAGAAAATAAATGGAAAAATATGTAAAAACAAGTAAGATTATGACGGAATTTGCGATGAAAAGTCCTTGAAAACCACTGAAAAACATAGTATTATAAGAAAGTGGGTGAAAAAGAGGAGGATAAAAATGAGGACTTTTTTCAGTAGTACATTTATAAAAAAAGAAACATTAAAAGAGGCAGGTATTTATCATCCAATTAAATTAGAATATTATAAAATAATTCATGAAGACGAGATGATAAAACAAGAAAAGGCTAAATTTGGTATTCACGTAGTAAAAACGGAATACAAGAAAGATAAGGTAAAAGTGGAGAATAAAGAAATACCAAATTTGGTTAATGATGAAAAAAGAGTAGAAGAAATTTTAAATATGTTAAAGGAAAATGAGGTAACGCCAATTGGTGTGGAAGATATTTTAAAGGATTTTTCTAAAAAAGATTATTCTTTAGTTCGCTTAACATTGTTCTAATTTTTTATGAAAAGGTATTGCAAATTGTAAAAAATTGGTCTAGAATACATTAGTAAGTAAAATTAAGGAGGGTTATATGGCTGATAAATTAGTAATAGTAGAATCACCTGCAAAAGCCAATACCATTAAGAAATTTCTAGGAGGAAGTACAAAAGTAGTAGCATCTATGGGACATATTAGAGATTTACCAAAGTCAAAAATGGGAATTGATATAGAGCATGATTTTGAACCAGAATATATAAATATTAGAGGAAAGGGAGATTTAATCAAATCTTTAAAAAAAGAGGGTAAACAAGCCAAAAAGATTTTTATTGCAACTGACCCTGACCGTGAAGGAGAAGCAATTGCGTGGCATTTAGCTACTATTTTAAAAGAGGAAAAAGATAAGATAACAAGAGTGACTTTCAATGAAATTACAAAAAGTGCAGTACAAAAAGCAATTAAAGAGCCAAGACAGATTGATATTAATTTAGTGGATGCACAACAGGCAAGAAGAGTGTTAGACAGAATTGTAGGTTATAAAATGAGTCCTGTGTTGTGGAAAAAAGTAAAAAGAGGATTATCAGCAGGTCGTGTTCAATCTGTTGCGGTTAAGTTAATTGTAGATAGAGAAGAACAAATTGAAAATTTTGTACCAGAGGAATATTGGAATTTATATGCTAATTTGCAAGATACAGAAAGTAAAAAGGAATTAGAAGCGAGATTTTATGGCAAAGACGGGAAGAAGCAAGAAATTCATTCAGAAGAGGAAATCAATCAAATATTAAAAGAGTTAAATAAAGCAAAATATATTGTAGATGAAGTGAAAAAAGGAGAAAAGAAAAGAAATCCAGCACCACCATTTACAACTAGTACCATGCAACAAGAGGCATCTAGAAAATTAGGTTTTACTTTAAAGAAAACGATGTCTATTGCACAAGGCTTATATGAAGGTGTAAAGATGCCAGAAAAAGGTACAGTTGGTTTAATTACTTATATGAGAACAGATTCTACGAGAATTTCGGAAGAAGCTAGAGCAGCAGCCAAAGAGCATATTGTTGCTACCTATGGTGAAAAATATTATGAAAATAGATATTATAAAACCAATAAAGAGGCACAAGATGCTCACGAAGGTATTAGACCTACTTATGCTGATTTAGAGCCAGATAGCATTAAAAGTTATTTGACAAATGACCAATATAAATTATATAAATTAATTTATAATCGATTTATGGCAAGTCAAATGTCTGCAGCAATTTATGATACTATGGCAGTTTCTATTGGTGCAAATGGATATACTTTTAAGGCAAATGGACAAATGATTCGATTTAAAGGTTTTATGACATTATATGTAGAGGGAACTGACCAAAAACAACAAGAAGAAGAGGGAATGTTACCAGATTTAAAAGAAAAGCAAGAGTTGAAATTGAAAAAATTAAATCCAAAACAAAGCTTTACGGAGCCACCTCCAAGATATACAGAGGCTAGTCTGGTAAAGGCATTAGAGGAGAAGGAAATAGGTAGACCAAGTACTTATTCACCAACGATTACGACTATTTTGGATAGAAGATATATCGAAAAGATACAAAAACAATTGTCTCCTACTGAGTTGGGAAGGATTGTAAACAAGCTATTAACGGAGAATTTTACAGATATTATTAATGTGGAATTTACGGCTAAGATGGAAAATGAATTTGACGAAGTGGCAAATCGGAAAAGAAGAATGGAAGCAAATTATTCGAGAATTTTATGGACCATTTGAGAAGGAAATAGAAAAGGTAGAAAAAGAATTAGAACATGTGGAATTAGTAGATGAAGTGTCAGATGTACAATGTGAAAAGTGTGGCAGAATGATGGTTTATAAGTTTGGTCGCTATGGCAGATTTTTGGCATGTCCAGGGTATCCAGAATGTAAAAATGCAAAGCCTATTATTGAAACAATTGATGTACCTTGTCCAAAGTGCGGAGCAACGGTTCAAGTTAGAAAAACAAAGAGAAAGAGAAATTATTATATTTGTGAGAATAATCCGGATTCTTGTGATTATATTTCTTGGAATAAGCCAAAAGAAGGAGAAAAGTGGAATCCAGAGGAAGCAGAAGAAGTGAAAAAGGAAACGAAAAAAAGGACAACAAAGAAGGCTTCCAAAAGCACTACCAAAAGGAAAAAGAAATAATGTTTGTGCATGTTGTATGTTAGAAAGAGCAGTTCCTTTTGAGGGGATTGCTCTTATAGAATGTGCGACAGGCATGTCGTTTAGCTAATTGGTGAAAGTCCATAGTGGAGGTAGA
>CAOKVW010000049.1 GCA_948472955.1 uncultured Clostridium sp.
AGTTAGCATATATAGCTAATTAGGATATTTTTTATTATCTAGGCTGAACAGTAACCATTTCTATCAAAAAAAATCATAAATCTTCCAAAACTACTTTTATTTTTTGTATTTATATGATACAATACAATAAATTTTAAAAAGATTTGTCAAAAGATGAATGGAGGAAAAAATTATGGAGCTAAATAGATGTAGTAGATGTGGGAATTTTTATGTAGCAGAAGGAAATGTATGTCCAAAATGTAGCACAAAAGATGGATTTGAATTTTCAGCTTTTAAATCTTATGTACAAGAAAATGGAATGGAAAATTCGGTGAATACTATTTCTAATACTACTGGTATTTCTGTTAGAAATTTAAACCGCTTTATGGATTATCCAGAATTTCAAGATTACCAAAAGCAATTAGATAGTCTTCAAGAAATCGAAAATGTATTGAGTGAACTTGGGAATAACTAATTAAATTTTTGTATAAAATGTTGATATATTATACTCATTAATATATCAACATTTTAATAAGTATTGCAATATAGAAAGGTTTGATAAAAATGGAAAATGTTTTTACTATATTAGAACAAAGAGGTTACATCGAGCAAATGACTCATCCACAAGAAATTAAGACTCTTTTTGGAAAAGAATCCGTTCCTTTTTACATTGGAATTGACCCTACTGCTGACAGTCTACATGTTGGTCATTTCGTTTCTTTGATGGTAGCAAGCCATATGCAGAAATGTGGTCATAAGCCAATCATTTTAGTGGGCGGTGGTACAGCAACCATTGGTGACCCTTCTGGGAAAACAGATATGAGAAAAATGCTTTCTCGTGAAGAACTAAATCACAATGTTGATTGTATCAAAAAACAAATTGAAAAATTCGTTAGCTTTGAAGGAACCAATGCTGCTATTATTGTAAATAATGCAGATTGGTTATTAGATTTAAAATTTATTGACTTTGTACGTGAAATCGGAAGCCTATTTTCCGTTAATCGAATGCTTTCTGCTGAATGTTATAAACAAAGAATGGAAACAGGTTTAACCTTTTTTGAAATGAGTTATATGTTAATGCAATCCTATGACTTTTTATATTTATACAACAAATATGGATGTAAACTTCAAATGGGTGGAAACGACCAATGGTCAAATATCATAGGTGGTGTTGAACTAATTCGAAAAATTGGAAAAGATGATTCCTTTGGTTTAACCTTTAAACTATTAACGACCAAAGAAGGCAAAAAAATGGGTAAAACTGAAAAAGGTGCTCTTTGGTTATCTCCCGAAAAAACATCTCCTTATGAATTTTATCAATATTGGAGAAATATCGAAGATGGAAGTGTTGAAAATGTATTTAAAATGCTAACCTTCTTACCAATGGAAAAAATAAAAGAACTAACCTCTTACCAAGATGAGAGAATCAATGAAGCCAAAAAAATCTTAGCTTTTGAAATTACCAAACTAGTTCATGGAGAAGAAGAAGCCAAAAAAGCAGAAGAAGCTTCTAACGCTTTATTTAATGGACAAGGTAGCTTAGAAAATATGCCTACTGTAAAAATAGAAAATACAAATCTATCGATTCTAGATGCCATTCTCTTAACGAATATAGCACCATCAAAAGGGCAAGCAAGAACTTTAATTAATCAAGGTGGTATTTCACTTAATGATGAAAAAATAACAGATGTCAATTACATTCTTTCAGAGAAAGACTTTACAGATAATTATGCCATTCTAAAAAAAGGAAAAAAAGTATTTTATAAATTAGAAAAATAATCCATTGTTACTTTGGCTACTTTTGGGACAGGCACGACGATACCCCTTTTGGCTACTTTTGGGACAGGTTTAGACCTGTCCCAAAAGTAGCCAAAAGGGGTATCGTCGTGCCTGTCCCAAAACACGCCAAAACACACAAATCATCTACTTTTTTCTACGATTTCTACAATGTCAGCAATATATTCACCAATGACAGGAATATTTAGTGTGACAATTTTTTGTAGCAAAATCACTAGAATGGCTGTAATAAGAGTTACTCCTATACCAATTCCTACTCCCCTACTAATGCCAGCTAGTAAATTTCGTTTTATGATTTCTTTTTTATTTCCGAAATAAATAAGCCCATTCTTCATAATTCCCTTTTTGTAAAATATGATTTAATTTTTCTATCGAATGATTTAATACATTTACTTTTTTCCTTTTTAATCTCATTAAAAATCCCACCTTTTATTATAGTGGGTGTTTTTTCTATTTTTATTTTTATTTTTATTTCTTTTTTGCAAAAACAACAACAATATATTTCCCCATTATACAAAAATAGAAGCCTATTACGACTTCTACTTTAGATTAATCGTTCACAACATTTACTTGCTCTAAAGTATTTGTTGCATTCATTTGATTGGTAGTTTTATCTAACTCTTGTTTCTTCTTATCCTCTTCTTCTTTGACTATTTCTAAAGATGTAATTAAATCTTGTAATCTTTTTATATCTTTTCCCATCATCTCCCAATCATTATTTTGATTCGATTCTGTTAAGTTTTTATTTGCCTTAATAATTGCTTCTATCAAGCCTTCTATATCATCTGTATTTTCTACTTCAATATCAACAGCATAGGTAGAAAGTAAATTCTCCAAAGCCTCTGTTAAGGTATCTCCCATTGCTACCTTATTTCCTGAAGCAACTATTACTTTCTTTAAAGTTGGAACTTCCGATTCATTTAACATTGTCTGATAAATAGGCTCCACATATAATACGGTATTGTTAATAGGAACGATAAGCATTTGTTTCGTTAATTTTGTTCCTGTTGTATTTAAAGCCTCTAATTGAGCAGATATGACCTCGTCCTCCTCTACTTGTTTATCTAATTGCATTGGTCCTACCATATTACTATCTGCTGAAAATTTATATAATTTTAATTCATTTACACTACCATTTGTACTTCCTACTAAGTAAGAAATAATATTTTGTTTTTCATCTGGTGTGTATATTTGCACTAATCCTAACTGTTCTCCATTCGCTGTTTTTACCATTGTTTCATAAGGTTTCATATAGGTTCCTGTTGATTTCGTTGTTCTTACTGTATTGTATTTAGCAATATCCCACAAATCGTCTGCTCGATATAATACATCTGGTTTTACATTGTGGTACACTTTTAAGATTTCAGCTTGCACATTATATAAAAATTTTGGATAGACTAAATGTTCTGCAATATCTTCTGGAATTTGTTCCTCTAAATCCATAAATAAGGTATCATATATATTTCTATATGCCATAGCAATTGGGTCTGTTCTATCTGTTATATAATAGGATATGGTTCCATCATAAGCATCTACCATCACTTTTACTGAATTTCTGATATAATTAATATTTTCTTTGATACCATCATGTTCAATTGATGTATATTGTGAATAAGGATAACTACTAGACACAGTATAGGCATCTATCACCCACACAATTTTTCCTTCGTTTGTTATCACAGTATAAGGATTTTCATCATAAATTAAATACGGTAATGCTTTTTTCGCTCTGGCAATTACATCTCTATTAATTAAAATTTTACTATCCTTTGTAATTTCACTAGAAAATGCTAAATTCCAATTCCCTTTTGTAATGCCTAATATTAATCTGTCTACAAATCCTAGTTGTAATCCTGCTTTTCCTTCATAAGTTGACGTATAATCTGTTCCATTTTCATCTGTATAATCATATTCTTGTTTATTTTTTGCATTGGTTGCAATGATTTCATCTGTCTCTAATCCAAAATAAATACGTGGCTGTTTTATTTTAATTTGTTCATCTTTTCCAGAAACTTCTTTTTGCACATATTGCACATTTCCTGTTTGCGTACTTTCTGTTGCAGATGCTATAATTTCCCCCATTCCGTGAGTATATTCATAAGTTTTATTATTATAGGTTCTTCCTGAATTGATAATTTCTCTTGGTGCTACATATACCACTTGATTCTTCCCATTTATTTCATATTTTGCTAGATTAGCATTTCGATAAGAAAAATATCCTGTGCCTGTTTGGCTATCTTCTAATGTCTTTAATACAGCATCTTGGCTAATAATTGGTATATTGTTAATGACACTATTATTTTTTTCAACTTCTTCTCTGGTAATCGTTCCTGAATTTTGTATATTACTTTCCTCTATATTAATTTTATACGCATTTTTCGTATTATTGATATTTTCAGCTATGTACTCTTTTTCTTTGTCCAATTCATTGGAACGAACAAATATCAAATCAAATACTATCATAACCACAAATAATATAACTAAATAGGCTGGTATAATCGCTAAATTCTTTAATACTTTATTGGTATTTCCTTCTTTGAAATATTTTAGGGCTCTATAAGCAAATATAACAATAACAAAAGCAAATAGGATATAACCCCATAACTTTATAGTTGTTTCTGTTTTTCCTGCTCCTACAATATCAATATCATTCTGGATGGTTAGTAATTTGCCAAACATCATATTTTGT
Source organism: uncultured Clostridium sp. (assembly GCA_948472955.1). Lineage (GTDB taxonomy): Bacteria > Bacillota > Clostridia > TANB77 > CAG-508 > CAG-269. Next base: position 4,466 of record CAOKVW010000049.1, read on the forward strand.
GTGTTTAAGATTGTCATAATAGCAATTCCAATGATTACCAATAAAATATTTCTGGTTAGTTTTTTCATAAACAAACTTTGCTTTAACATCTTTCCATCAATACCATCAAAAAATCGATTAAATACAATCACATAATATAATGCCATATAAATAGATAATCCCACAAATAATAGTGTGAAATACAAAGCAAATGTTTCTATTACTGGCTTTTGGAACATATAGTAAGCAATATCTAAATTAAAAATGGCATCTTGTATTCCAAAAGAAGTACTGTTAATCACTAGCATGATTTTTTGCATTAATACGCCAGATACAATGATACTTACTATTGCTGCTATTACTAAGGCTAATGATTTATTTAATAATTTAGGCATTGGTTTATTTTCTTTTTCAAAAAATGGCTTCAACCCTTTTTTGATACCTCTATTCGTAAGATATATGACAAAATACAATACCAAGAAATGAATCGCCATAATAGTATATCGATAAAACATATTGGTATAAAAAATAGAAATATATTGCTCTCCTAATTCTTGATACTCTAAAAAGCTACCTCGTAATTGAATATAACTAATACCTGCCAATACTAGCAAAAATAAAATGACTAATATCATTCTTGTTTTACTTTTTTCTTTTTTATTCTTGTTTCTTGTTTCTTTTGTATTAGCTGTATCCATTATTGTTTCTTGTTTCTTTTCTGTTTTTTCTTCTGTTTCCATTTGCTCTACTTGTTTGTTTTCCTCCACAAGATTTTCCTCCTTCATTTTTCTATTGCTTATATAATCGCTTTTACAAAATCACTCGAATCAAAAATTTCCATATCATCTATTTGTTCTCCAATTCCTATAAATTTAACAGGAATTTTATTTTCTTCTACAATTCCAATCACAACCCCACCTTTGGCTGTCCCATCTAATTTTGTCAATACTAAACCTGTAATATCAGCTTCCTCTTTAAAAGCCTTTACTTGTGAAATTGCATTTTGACCCGTTGTCCCGTCAATTACTAATAAAACTTCTTTATCTGCTTCTTGCATTTCTTTATTGATTACCTTTTGAATTTTATTCAATTCATCCATTAAATATTTTTTATTATGCAATCTTCCTGCTGTGTCTACTATCAAAATATCTGCTTCTTTTTCTTTTGTTATTTTAATGGCATCATAAACTACAGATGCTGGGTCTACTCCTTCTTCTCTCTTTACTAAATCCGCACCTGCTCTTTTGGCCCATATTTCTAATTGTTCAACAGCAGCAGCTCGAAAAGTATCTGCAGCAGCTACTACTACTTTTTTTCCGTCTTTTGCTAATCGATTCGCTATCTTTCCTATGGAAGTGGTTTTTCCAACTCCGTTTACTCCAATGACTAGAATAACAGATGGTTTTGTTTCAAGATGTAAATTAATGTCTGTTACATCTAATATTTTTTGCATTTCTTCTCGTAAAGCTTGCTTTATTTCTTCCTCTTCTTGGATTTTTTCTTTCTTTAATCGTTCTCTTAAATTCCCTATTATCTTAATCGATGTATCCATTCCAATGTCAGACATGATTAAAATTTCTTCTAATTCATCCAAAAAATCTTCATCTACTTTTTGGAAACTTTTAAATACATGATTTATTTTTTCATCAAATGAGCTTTTTGTTTTGTTCATCCCTTGTTTTAATTTATCAAAAAATCCCATTGTTTTTCTCCTTTTTTATTTTGCCTTATTATTGTAACATAAGTTCTCTTTTTTTTCCATAGTTTTCAGGGATTTTTTTATTTATTCTATAGAATCAAAATGTTAATTTTCCCTATGTTATTTTACGATTACATTATAGTCTCTTTCTTAACATTTCAATCATTTCCAACATATAGGATTGTTTAGTAAATGTAACATTTTTATCTTTATTTTTTACAATGTCTTCAAATTCTGTAAAAGGAACATATTTTATTTCACTTAACTCTTCTAATTGTATTTTATAATCTTCTATATTCCAATTGGTTTTTAGAAAATACATATACTGAAAATTATAATTTTTTATATTGTCATTTGGTATGTCATTTTGTTTTTTATATATTTTTAAAAATTCCAATTGATTCATGTTTACTTTGATTCCCAACTCTTCTTCCATTTCTCTTATCATGGAATCTTCTACTGACTCTCCTGCTTCAACATGTCCCGCACAAATTGCCCATTTATTTGGTTCTTGTCTTTTGTTAGCTGCCCTCTTTTGTAATAATATTTCTCCTTTTTCATTCATAATCCATACAGCTACTTCTCTATGCCATATGCCTTTTTCATGTATTATATTTCTTTCTTCCGTTTTACCAGTTAATTGATTATTTTCGTCAACAACATCTAAATATTCCATATTATTTTCCTTCCTATTTAACTATTTTTTATTTATATTTTAGCATAAAAAGTTGTATTTGTATATAATTAACATAAAAAAGTAAATCTTACTTATACTAGTAAGATTTACTTTATAATTATTATATCTTTGAATACTATAAAATTTTATTACAATGTATTTCCTAATCCATTCTCCATAATTGGAACTTACCTGTAATTTCATCTACATCTTTTGTATTTCCATAAATAACTGCACCCAAATATTCCAATTTATCATTTGCTTTTGAATTAATAGCTTGTACTAATTCATCATCTGTTCTAGTATCTAACATATCTTTCGGGTAATCTGCAACTAATAAATCGGGATTACTTTTAGCTATATCTATCGTATTTTTCAATTTTCCTGGTTTTACTTTTGTTATGATAAATGGAAATTTACTAATTCCTAAATGGTCTACTCCCGATTGGTCAACAATAGTTGGTTGTCCCATAATTTCAGTATCTGAATATTTACCAATAGATATAGCAAGATGTCCTATCACATTAAGCGCTACTGCTGGTTCAACATTTGATGCAATAATTCCTACAACTTTTTTATCTTCATAATTCATAATTTTTTACTCCTTTTTAATTTTATAGTCTTAATATGTTCTTCTTTTACACTAATTTTCTGACCATCAAATTCTACCATAAAATATACGCCATATGGTATTCCATTTTCTATAATTATATTGTTATAATATATTCTTTATTATAAATTCAATTACATTATTTATATTATCTTTCCTTTTATATCGTTTTTTATCCTCTTCCGTTAATTCTAGAAAATACTGATTGAATTCTGGAATTACACTAATAGAATCTAATGGATATCCTTGAATTCTCTTTTCACATGGCTTATCTACAAAATAAAAATTATCTTTTACCCATGAACACTTTTTGATTCCATTATGATTGCAAATTACCATTCCAAATATCCATTTTGCTGTTAATTTTCCACCATTTTCTTTTACTAGTTTCGTATAGTATTCTATCATCTCTTCATCGGTTAGTTCTTTTCCATTCACTCTTCTTACATGATTTCCTGGTTGTTTTTCATCTGGTAATTCTTCTATAAATAAATTATTATCCATTCCAATCGTTGGTATTAATGTTACATCATAATATGCTTTTGCTTTTATATAGGCATTCTCAATTGCATCTTTTCCATTTTCTTCTATCTCTAGTTTAAAATCTAAGTCCTTTACTGTAATTAATTCTATTCCTTTTTCTTTTAATGCTTTTCTATATTTCCCAACTTTTGCTTCATTGGTTGTTGCAAATAATACTTTCATAAATTTACTCTCTTTCATTTTTTACAAATAAAAAATTCATTTTATCTCTTCTACCATACATTTCTCTTATTATATCAGTATAAGTAAATGGTACAGCAATTTGCTTGTCTCCTACTGCATTTGGATTAATTACATATAAGTTTTCTTTTTCATCTATGTCACTAACTACTAAATAGTGTCCATTTTTTGAAAATGTGCCTTGAAAATTTTTATCTCCCTCTTCTGGTCCAACCTGTATAATTGCCATATTTCCTTTTTTTAAATTATCAAAAATTCTATTTTTTTGTACTGTTGGATTATCAAAATCAATCTTTATCCTTTCATACTGTACTTTCATTTTATCAAGTGCGTATAATATTCCATCATTACAAATTCCACCTTTACTGATATATCGATTGGTAAATTTCCCATCTTCATCTGTCAAGATGATTTCTGCAATGTCCACAGGAGTAACAGTATATCCATAATTAGCCAATACAATAGCAACTGAAGTTGGTCCACATCCTTTTCTAGCTATACTCCATTCTCCAAGTTCATCTTGAAATTTACCTAATTCAAAGTCAAGTTGTCTAAATCGTATTCTATTTTGATTCATTTTTGTTCTTCCTTTCTTTCTAATATTTATTTTGTGATTTTCTTCCAATTTTCTAACCAAAATTCATGTTTCTCCATCAACTATACTCCTTAATTTCTTTCAATCATTATATCTGCAACATTTAAATTAGTATAATTCATTCCGTTGTCTATAATTACTTTTGCTACATCTTTAGGAGTCATAAATGAGTTTGACTTTTCTTCTGACACATAGTCTCTACTGTTCTTCCAAAATTCTGTATTCATTCCTCCAGGATAAACTCCCATAATCTTAACGCTTGTTCCTTTGTATTCTGCTTTTAAACTTTCTGTATAGCCTCGTTCACCCCATTTGGCAGCACAGTATAAAGTCTCATGTTTATTTCCCTTTAATGCTGCTGAAGACATAATATTTATAATTTTTAAATCCGTTTCATTCTTTGCTTTTAATACTTGTGTAGTACATAATATCATTCCTATTAATCCTGTTAGTGATAAATCTATATCACATTTTGTATTTTGTGAAGACTCTTTAAAGCAAGCCTTTTCAGCATTATTGATTAAATATTTTATATTTCCTAATTTTGATATTTCTTTTACTGAATTTATAACAAATTCTTCATTTGATATATCTCCAATAAAACCTTTATAATTTGCATTAAATACATTTGATAGCTCATCCATTTTTTTATCATTGCGAGCAAGATTACATACATATAATCCCTTATCAATGCATTGTTTAACCAATTCTAATCCTAGTCCGACTTGTTCCACCTGTTATTATTACAATTTCTTTGTTCATATTATCCTCCTTTTATTCATCTCTGTCCATCTTTTAATCATATATTTTCACATCCTTGTTTTTAATTATTATAGCTAATTTTTAATAAAAAAGATAGCGAACAAATAAAAAAATAACAGATAATTTCTTATCTGCTATCTTTATGGCTCCTTTGCGTAGGACGTATTCGAAAAATCTATCGCAAAAAAGTTACTTATTTCCGTTTCAAATGTGGTTATAGCAATAGTTTGCAAAAAATATACCCACAAATCGGTGTTTTTTGTCTATAACTATATTTTTAATTTAACATAAAATTTTAGGTTTGGCAATACTTTTTATTAATTTATATCTTTCAAATATTCTAATGCATCTGCTACACTTTTAAAAATTTTACTAGCTGATCTTTTGACATCATCTTCAGCAGTCTCCATAGAATATCCGTTATATTCCTTTATCATTCCAATATCATTTCTGCCATCTCCAATTGTAACTACCTGTTCTTTTTCTATATTTAATATATCTAATAATTTTTTTATTGCATTTTCTTTTCCTGCATTTTTTGAAACAATATCTACTATTACAAAAT
>CAOKVW010000050.1 GCA_948472955.1 uncultured Clostridium sp.
ATATAAATTTATTAAAAAATTTTTAACAAATCTATTGACAATTAATAGTTAGTCTTCTTATACTAACATTGATTTATTAAATTTTCAATATTTTTTAGGAAATTAACATCTTCCATCTTATTAATCGCAAAACATTTCTTTCCTAAATCTTTTAATGATGCTCCACAGTGATATAATTCTCTATTATCTATTACTATAAATCTATCATGGAATTTATTTGTTCTTGCTACTTTTATGCCCCATATTGTTTGTTAAATTTATTAATATCTAACTTTGTTAAATTAGAATTTTGAGATGTTAATATAATAATTTCTACCTCCTTATTTTTCTTTGATAACATTTTCAAAATGCTATCATCTATGTAATTATCTATAATTAAAATTTTATTTTTAGCACTTTTAATTATATCAATTATTAAACTATAACTATCATAAATCTGTCCATTAAAAAATATTCTTTGACTAAATTCTTTTTCTTTTTTACTTTGTAGTTCATCAAATACCTTTTCAAAATTCTTTTCGTGGTCTGATAACATTCTATCCTGCTCCAACAATTTGTACTCCACATTTGATAATCTTTCAAATATTTGTCCATTTGTAACTAAAAATTTTCGCATTTCAACAAATGCGTTCATAATATTTATACTTACTTGAATTGCTATTTCATTTTTTAACAATCCTGAAAGCATTGCTATTCCTTGTTCTGTAAATACATATGGTAATGTTCTTCTTCCTCCATAGTTTTCTTTTTCTAAACTTGAGGTCGCAAATTGCGACCTCAAGTTTATATATTTTTTTACCAACCAAATATAGAAAACGGTTTATCGTTTAGATAATATTCTATTCCCTTTCTTACATATGGAATTACATTAGTTGGTAATTCATCTAACTTAAAAAATTTCAATTCATCACACTTATGTTTTTCCATAATTGTAATCTTACCTTCATATTTCTTACAAGTAAGAAAATAATCAATACTTTCTCTATCAAGTGTTTTTCTATGCATAACATGAACAATTTCTAAATCTTCTTCCTTTATTTTTATCCCTGCTTCTTCTAATGCTTCTCTTTGCATTGCTTTTATTACACTTTCATTGCCATCTATATGACCTGCAACAATACTATAATTCCCATCTTCATATCCTGTATTATATCTTCTTTGTAATAATATTTTTTCATCTTCTATTAATATTAAATGTACTGCTGTTACTAATTTAAATCTTTCCATTTCTTCCTCCTTGATATTTTTATTTATTTCTTTTAGGCAATTTATTACTATTTGCTATTTTTTTATTTTCTAATTTCACTCTTCTTTCTAACTTTTTCAAATCCTCTGCTGGTTTCAAATTTTCTGGCTTTATTCCTCTTTTATTTAACATTTTCCTTACACTCAAATTATTATCTATATGTTCATCTGTTATGCTTTCTTCTCCATACATATCTTTTTCAGTTACATTATAATTTGTTATTTCAGTTGCTAAATTTTTTGCTGCTATTGTAAGTGTTGGTAAGAAATCTGCAAGTGGTCTATTTTCTTTTACTCCATATTTTGCTTTCATTTGCATAGTATTTAATCCTCCAAATAAAGCTGAATCTCCTTTTGAACGAATTCTTGCAAATCCTAAATCATCGACTCCTCTTTCATAGATATTTTTTGATAATTGCTTTTCTGATTCTTTTAACTTTTCTCTTGCTTCTAATCGGTTCATTAGTTTTATTCTATCTTCTATTATTTCTTGTTTTCTAGTTTGAACTGCAAAATATGTTTGCGCAAATGCTATTTCTTCTTTTTTAGAATCACCATTTTGGGCAATTAAATAACAAGCATATCTTGTAAGCATATAATCTTCTATTTCTCTTTTAGCTCCTTTTCCTATATCTATCATTTTGCTGACTTTAGCAAAATGATCAAACTCACTAATTCCAGAGTTCTTACAAGATTCTATTGCTTTACTAATTACTTCTAAAAAATTTCTCCATTGCGTATAACCTAATTGAATTTGCAAATCTCTAGCATACCAAAATTCTACTTTTTCTTTTTCTTCTGTATTAATGATAGAATCAAATTTTTCTTTTAATTCTATTAATTTTGTTTTTTCAAATTCCATAAATATCACTTCCATTTAAAATACTCATAATAGCATATTTAAGATTATCTTTTAGTTCGTTTATTGGTATATTTATTTTACTAATTTATATGATACTATTGTGATATCATTTTAAAACATTTGTTCTTTAATGTCAATACATTTTTAATAAAAATTCGCCATAATTAGATTTATAAAATTAGAGGGCTCAAATGAACCCTCTAATTTTGTTATTAATCATCTATATTATTTAACTTCTACAATCCAATCAAATTTATCTTCCATTTTACCATACTGTATACCAGTAATGGTATCATAAATTTTTTGGCTTATATCTCCAATTTTCCCATTATTTATTTCAAATACTTCTTCTCCAAACTTTAAAGTTCCAACTGGAGATATTACTGCTGCTGTTCCACTTCCAAAAACCTCTTCCAATTTTCCTTGTTTTGCAGCAACATATAACTCTTCTGCTGATATTCTTCTTTCTTCAACACTGTATCCCCATGATTGGCAAAGCTCTATTACAGATGCTCTAGTTACTCCTGGCAAAATACTTCCATTTAACATTGGTGTTACTATTTTTCCATCCATCTTGAAAAATATATTCATTGCTCCAACTTCTTCTATGTATTTACGTTCAACACCATCTAACCATAAAACTTGTGAATATCCAGATTCATGAGATTTTTTCTGTGCAAGTAATGAAGCAGCATAATTTCCACCAGTCTTAGCTTCTCCAATTCCTCCTCTTACTGCTCTTACATATTCATCTTCTATCCATATTTTTACGGGATTTAAGCCTTCTTTATAATAGGCACCAACAGGTGACAAAATTATGATAAATTTATATTCTTTTGATGGTTCCACACTTAAATTAGGCTCTGTTGCAATAATAAATGGTCTTATGTATAAAGATGAACCTTGTTTTCTAGGTATCCATTCTTCATCAATTTTTACAAGTTCCACAATTGCTTGTAAAAAATCTTTTTCCTCTATTTCTGGAATGCATAATCTTCTATTTGAATTATTCGCTCTTTGAATATTTTTTGTTGGTCTAAAAAGTAATGTCCTTCCATCTTCAGATTTATATGCTTTTAAACCTTCAAACATTGACTGACCATAATGAAATATCATAGAAGCAGGAGATAAACTAATATCTTTATATTCCTCAATTCTTGGATTGAACCATCCTTTTCCTTCCTTATATTCCATTATAAACATATGGTCTGTAAAAACAGTACCAAAACTAATTTCTTGTCCTTCCTCTGGTTTTTTCTTTGGATTTTTTGTTTTTTCAATTTTAATATCTAACATCACTATTTCCCCTCTTTCATTCTATTAATTGAGCTAATGATTGCTAAAAATCCTGATTTAACAACATCTTCATTTTTGCCAATAGCCCATATTTTTTCATTTTTATTTGAAATACAAATATATGTTATTGCACTAGATTTTTCTTTATTCTCATTATAGGATTCTTGTATATAGTCTTCAAAAACAAATTCATATCCCATCTGCTTTAAAATGTCTGTAAAAGCATCTATTGGTCCATTACCTTCTCCTACTTTTTGTACATCAATTCCATTTACTTTAAAATTCGCTTTTAATTTTATCATTTCTCCTACATTCTGCATTTCATACGAAATAAGCGATATTCGTTCTTGTCTATTTTCATATTCTTTTATAAATGAATTATATATCTCTATATTTTCTAGCTCTCTACCCTTTTTATCTGAAATTCCTTTTATAAAATATCCTACATCTTTCTTCATATCTTTTGGAATATTATAACCATACTCATTTTCTAAAATAAATGTAACGCCACCTTTTCCAGATTGACTATTTATCCTGATAATTGGTTCATATTGTCTATTGATGTCTGCTGGATTTATTGGCAAATATGGAACTTCCCAATATTTTTTATCTTCTTTTTTTATACTTTTTAAGCCTTTGGATATGGCATCTTGATGCGAACCAGAAAATGCTGTAAATACTAGTTCTCCAGCATATGGTTGTCTTGGTTCTACCTTCATTTTGGTATATGTTTCATAGATTTCTTTTATTTCATTCATATTCGAAAAATCTAATTGAGGGTCAACTCCTAGAACATACATGTTCATTGCAATATTTAATATATCTGCGTTTCCCGTCCTTTCTCCATTTCCAAATAATGAACCTTCTATTCTATCTGCACCAGCAAGTATTGACATTTCTGAAGTTGCAACACCTGTTCCTCTGTCATTATGCGAATGTATACTTATTAATACATTTTCTCTATCTATTATATTTTCACAGACATAGGCAACTTGGTCTGCAAAAACATTTGGCATGGAACATTCTATTGTGGCAGGTAAATTTATTATAATTTTATTTTTTGTTTTTCCTCTCCAAATTTCTATGACTGCATTAATCACTTCAATTGCATAATCCATTTCTGTCGTACTGAAACTTTCTGGTGAATACTCAAGATTCCAATTTGTTTCTGGATATTTTTCTATATATTTTACAATTAATTCTGCACCGTCTGTTGCAATTTTCTTAATTTCTTCTTGACTTTTACCAAATACAACTTCTCTTTGTATTTTGGAAGTTGAATTATATAAATGTACGATTGCATTTTTAGCTCCTTGCAAAGATTCAAAAGTTTTCGCTATTATTTCCTCTCTTGACTGCGTTAAAACTTGTATTTTTACATCATCTGGAATCTTATTATTCTCAATTAAATATCTAGTAAAATTATATTCTGTTTGAGAAGCAGCTGGAAAACCTATTTCAATTTCTTTAAAACCTATTTTAATTAAATAATCAAAGAATGCTATTTTTTCTTCTATTTTCATTGGATTCGCTAATGCTTGATTTCCATCTCTTAAATCGACACTACACCATATTGGAGCCTGTGTTATTTCATTATCTGGCCAATTCCTTTTTTTAGGTTTTTTCCAGTCATATAATTTTTTGTAACTTTCAAAATTTTTCATCATCAATCCTCCATTCATTTTATTTCTTCTATCATTTTCTCGGCCATTTCCATCGTTCCTACTTTTGTTTGGTTTGAAATGCCTTCATAAATATCTAGTGTTCGATAGCCTTTTTCTAAAACTGTATTGATTGCATTTTCAATCTCTTTTGCCTCTTTTGTTAATCCAAATGAAATCTCAAGCATCATTGCTATTGAACTTATTGTTGCAAGTGGATTAGCAATATTTTTTCCAGCTATATCTGGTGCACTTCCATGAATCGGCTCATATAAACCTCTTTTCGTGTTTCCAAGACTTGCCGATGATAACATTCCAATGGAACCACAAACTGCCGCTAATAAGTCTGACAATATATCTCCAAACATATTAGAAGTAATAAGTACATCATATTTACTAGGATTTGATACTAATTGCATTGCCATGTTATCTACATACATATGCTCTAATGTGACTTCTGGATAGTCTTCTGAAACTTCTTCAACAATTTTTCTCCATAGTCTAGAGGTTTCTAATACATTGGCTTTATCTACAGAAATGACTTTTTTATTTCTTATCATTGCCATATCAAAACCAACTTTTGCAATTCTTCTTATTTCTTCTACTGAATATTTTTCTACATCGTAGGCATCTACATCAGTTTTTCCCCTATCTCCAAAATAAATTCCACCCGTTAACTCTCTTACTACCATTATATCTACGTTATCCGTTTTTTCTTTTTTTAATGGTGATGCACATTGTAACATTGGTATTATTTTAGCTGGTCTAAGATTCGCATATACTTCTAATTTTTGTCTTAGTTTCAATAAGCCTTTCTCTGGTCTTTTTTGGGTTTCTACATTATCCCATTTAGGTCCACCAACTGCACCTAATATTATACTATCTGATTTTAAACACTTTTCTAGTTCTTTATCTGGAAGTGGTTCGCCAAATTTATCGATAGCACATCCACCCATAAAAACTTCCTCATACTCAAATTGGTGATTATATTTTTCTGCTATTTTATTTAAAACTTTTATACCTGCTTTTACTATTTCTGGTCCGATTCCATCACCTGGTATTACTGCAATTTTATATTTTCCCATATCCTTTAAGCCTCCTTTATTTATTTATTTATTTTTATTGTTGCCATAAGACCACCACTATTGATTAAATCTTGCATAAACTCAGGGAATTTAGTTACCTTATAACTTTCCTTTTTCGTTTTATTAAATACTTCTCCCTTATCAAAATCAATTTCAAGTTCATCTTTTTCATCCATTTTATCTACTTCAGAACATTCTAAAATAGGAAGACCAATATTGATTGAATTTCTATAAAAAATTCTTGCAAAACTTTTTGCAATTACACAAGAAATTCCACTTGCTTTTATCGCAACAGGAGCATGTTCTCTTGATGAACCACAACCAAAGTTGTTACCTGCTACCATAATATCTCCTTTACTAATTTTATGAATAAAATTTTTGTCTATGTCCTCCATACAGTGTTTAGCAAGTTCTTTGTGGTCAGATGTATTCAAATATCTTGCAGGTATGATTACATCTGTATCAATATTGTCTCCATACTTTATACATTTACCATTCGTTTTCATTTTTTTATCTCTCCTTTTCTAAAATAAATATTTCTACACTTCTTCTGGTGTAACAAGTTTTCCAGCAATTGCACTAGCTGCTGCAACTCTTGGAGATGCTAAATAGATTTGACTAGTTATATGTCCCATTCTTCCTAAAAAGTTTCTATTAGTCGTAGAAACACATACTTCATTCTCTGCTAAAATCCCCATATGTCCACCTAAGCAAGGTCCACAAGTTGGTGCACTTATTACACAACCTGATTCAATTAAAGTTTGAATATGTCCAGATTTGATACATTCCAAATAAATTGCCTGTGTTGCTGGAAATACGATAACTCTTACTCCTTTTTTTACTTTCTTACCTTTCAATATTTCAGCCGCTGCTTTTATGTCTTCCAATCTTCCATTTGTACAAGAACCTATTACCACTTGGTCTACTTTGACATCTTTCCATTGTTCTTTTGTTTTTGCATTTCCCGGTGAATGTGGAAAAGCTACTGTATAATCTATGCTAGATAAATCTATTTCAATTATCTCATCATATTTTGCATCTTCGTCTGCTTTATACACTTTATATTCTTTTTGACTATGCTGTTTCATATAGTCGATTGTCTTATCATCTACTTCAAAAATTCCATTTTTAGCTCCTGCTTCAATTGCCATATTAGCCATTGTGAATCTATCATCCATACTAAGATGATTTAAACCATCTCCTGTAAACTCCATAGATTTATATCTAGCACCATCTACCCCTATTTCCCCAATTATATGTAAGATAATATCTTTTCCACTTATATTAGGCTTTGGTTTTCCTGTTAAAACGAATTTTATGGCACTCGGTACTTTAAACCAAGACTTTCCTGTAACTACTGCATATGCCATATCTGTTGAGCCAACTCCTGTTGAAAATGCACCTAAAGCACCATAAGTACATGTATGTGAATCTGCTCCAATTACACAATCTCCTGCTACTACAAGCCCCTTTTCTGGAAGAAGCGCATGTTCAATTCCAACTTCCCCAACTTCAAAATAATTTTCAATTTCATTTTCCAATGCAAATTTTCTTAATTTTTGACATTGCATGGCAGATTTTATATCTTTATTAGGTGTGAAATGGTCTGGTACGAGTGCTATTTTTTGTTTATCAAATACTTTATGACATTGAATTTTATTAAGTTCATCTATCGCTACCGAACTAGTTATATCATTACCTAAAACCAGATTTAGATTTGCCATTATTAAATCTCCTTCTTTTACTTCTGGTTTTCCAGCTGCATTTGCCAATATTTTTTGTGTCATTGTCATTCCCATAATTAATCATCCTTCCTTTTCTATTTTTAATATCTAATTTAGAAATAACAGGTATACTTTAACATACAAAAACATCTCTATTAGAATTAATAGAGATGTTCCGTCTAATACACTTAATTTGTTCCCGTCTTTTCTAAATATTTAAAGCGTTATTTTTGTGTACGACAAAACTTCTCTATTCATATCCAATAGAGATAAGAGTGCCAATATTAAGTTATTATTTGTTCTTATTTGGTTTGTCATACAAAATCGCTCCTCTTTTATGTTTTATACATTATCATAAATTTCAAACAATGTCAATCTTTTTTTATTTTAATTTCTTTTTTGAGTTCTCCTTAATAAAAATTACCTATATCAATACCAATAAGCTAATTTCAAAAATGAATTGATTAATTTTGTTTGTTCTTCTAACTCTTCTTGCTTTGCTATATGATACTTTTTTCCAGTCATATTTCTTGAACTTAAAGTCCATAAAAATGTTTTTAGTTTTGGAAATCTCTCAACATTCTCTTGCATAAAGTAAATCAAATCACATAGTCTTTTAAATAATTCACTTTGTTTTTTTCTTCTTCTATATACTTATCAAATTTGATTTAAATCTTCTATATCTTTTTCGGCAAGCCTTATAATTTTACTTATTGCAATATCTTCTTTTGAAACAATATATACATTAATCTATATCTAGTGTTGCTCTTGTTGTATATTCCCCTAATATACATGCTCCTCCACCAATAATATTACTATCCATATATACAAAATAGTTCATTATTTAAGTACTTTCTATTCCTTTTTATATTTTATACCATAGCTTTTCATTTTTCAAGCAAAATTACTAATTTGCTTTACATATTCCCTATCTTCTATTTTAGAAATTGCAAAACATTTCTTTCCTAAATCTTTTAAGGATGCCCCACAATGATATAGTTCTTTATTATCAATGACCATAAATCTATCATGAAATTTATTTATTTTTGTTATTTTTAAAGTTGGATATTGTTTATTAAATTTGTTAATATCTAATTTACTTATATTACTGTTTTGTGATGTTAATATAACTACCTCTACATCTTTATTTTTCTTCGCTAACATATTTAAAATGCTATCATCTATGTAATTATCTATAATCAAAATTTTATTTTTAGCGGTTTTTATTATATCAATTATTAAGCTATAACTATCATAAATTTGTCCATCAAAAAATATTTTTTGATTAAATTCGCTTTGTTTTTTATTTTGCAACTCGTCAAATATTTTCTCAAAGTTCTTTTCATAATTTGATAATTTTCTGTCTTGATTCAACAATTTGCATTCAACATTTGATAATCTTTCAAATACTTGTCCATTTGTAACTAAAAATTTTCGCATTTCAACAAATGCATCCATAATATTGATACTCACTTGAATTGCTATTTCATTTCTTAATAATCCTGAAAGCATTGCAATTCCTTGTTCTGTAAATACTGTTGGTATTTTTCTTCTTCCTCCATACTTTTCTTTTGTTAAACTTGAAATCACAATTTGTGATTTCAAGTTTTCTACTTCATATTCTGTCAATTTAAAGCAAAATCTTTCTGGAAATCTATCAATATTTCTTTTTACTGCTTGATTTATAATTCTAGTTTCACAGT
>CAOKVW010000051.1 GCA_948472955.1 uncultured Clostridium sp.
TCCTTTTCCTACTGCTTTTACTTTTCCCGCTCCATCTACTGTCGCTACACTTGTATTGCTACTACTCCATGTTACATTTTTATTGATATACGAATCACTTGGTGTTACCGTTGCTTGTATCGTTTCTTCTTTTGTGCCACTTAAATCCAATTGTAACGTTTGTTTATTTAAACTGATACTTTCTGGAGCACTATTAATTACGGTTACACTACAAGTCGCTGTTTTGCTGTTCGTTGTCGTTGCCGTTATCGTACATGTTCCTTTTCCTACTGCTTTTACTTTTCCCGCTCCATCTACTGTCGCTACACTTGTATTGCTACTACTCCATGTTACATTTAAATCATTCGGTGTTGTCGTTGCTTGTAATATTTCTTCTTTCGTTCCACTTAAATCGAATTGTAGCGTTTGTTTATTTAAACTGATACTTTCTTCTGATAATATTTCATATGTTAGTCCTTTGTTTTTTGCATATGTTTCTGCATAAGAACCTTTATAACATTTTATTACTAAGTTATAACATCCTATAAATGCATCAAGTCCTATACTCGTTACACTATCTGGAATTTCAATACTTGTTAAATTTTTGCAATCAGAAAATGCATAACTGCCTATACTCGTTACACTATCTGGAATTTCAATACTTATTAAATTATTGCAATTAGAAAATGCTTCTCTACCTATACTTTTTGTACTACTTTGAATTTTATATTCTGTTCCTACTTTTTTTGCTGGATATTTTATTATACTAATCTCACCCCAACGATACAACACTCCATCATCACTCCAGAGAGTACCCATTGCATGTATGAATGTTAAATTTGTACACTCGGAAAATGCTTCACCTGACACGCTCGTTACACTACTAGGAATATTTATCCTAGTTAAACTATCACAATAGTCAAATGCATAATTTTCTATAGTTGTTACGGTATTTGGAATTGTATATTCTGTTCCTACTTTTTTTGCTGGATATTTTATTAGCCTCGTCTTATTTTTATTGAACAATACTCCATTCTGAGTACTATAAGCTGTATTACTAGTATCTACATTTATACTTGTTAAACTTTTACAACTACCAAATGCCATATTCCCTATTCTCATTACACTATTTGGGATTTCTATACTTGTTAAACTTTCACAGATATAAAATGCAGAGTTTCCTATACTTGTTACACTATTTGAAATTTCTATATTTGTCATTTTAGCACAATTTCTAAATGCCTCTTTTGGAATGTTGGTAACTCCATTTCTAATAATCACCTTTTTTATCTGAAATTTTTTTTGGTTCCATAAATAATTTGTAACTCTCTCTTCCTCTTTTATTGCTCCTGTTCCACTTATTGTTAATGTCCCATCACTACTCAATACCGCAGTCACACTCCCATCTCCATTCTCTGATACATCCCATGGTGAGCTTGCTGTTCCATCTCCTGTTGCCTTTACATGTAATTCTAATATAAAAGGAATTAGTAGTGTAAATATGATAAAAGAAATCATTATTTTTTTCACAGAATTTTTCATACGATTCTCCTTTGTTTTTTATTTTGTTGTACTAACAGTATACTTTTTCATTTTATTAGTCAATAGCCATTTTGACTAACTTTTTTTAGCATTTAATGGTATCTTACGGAAATCTATTATATCCTATCCGTTTTTTCTTATATTAAATTTATATTACAATTTTGTATTTTTTCATCAATTTCGATGATTTTCTTTACGGAGTCACTCATTCTATTATAATTTATAAATCTGTAAATGCAAAAGAGTGCAAAAATAGTACTTGACAAATCTGTCAATTGTATGTAAAATAATAACTATCAAAAAAAAAATATTACGTTAGTACAATGAAAGCTTTTAGAAGTAACTTAAGAGAGAATAAGGGTCTATCTGGCTGAAAGCCCTTTAAGGTCAACCTAAAAAGTGAAACACATTGGAGTAATTTAAAATAAAGAGGAAAATCTTTAGATTTTCAAGCTGGGTGGCACCGCGGAAAAGTTTATTTCGTCCCTGCATATAAATGCAAGGGCGTTTTTTGTTAGCTGATTTTGGCTGATTTTGGGGACGGAGGAAAAAATCATGATTTTTATATTTTTTCCTAAAAATTGTTTAAATCTATCAATCCTGATTTTTTCCTCCGTCCCCAAAATCAGCCAACAGGAAAAATTTAAGGAGGTATAAAAGATGAAAGAGTACAAAACACATACTTGTAATGAAATTAGTTTAGAGGATGTCGGAAAAAAAGTCAGAATTGCTGGTTTTGTTGAAACCATTCGTGATTTTGGAGGGCTTGTATTTCTGGACATTCGAGATATGTATGGTATCACACAAGTAGTTACTTCTGGTAAAGAACAAGACGTTGACTTTGCTTCCCACATTCCATTAGAATCTTCTGTCACTGTGTATGGAGAAGTAAAAAAGAGAGACGAAGAAACCATTAATCCAAAATTAAAAACTGGTTTAGTAGAAATTCGCATCGAGGAAATCAAAATCTTAGGAAAAAGAACCAAAAATCTACCCTTTGAAATCAATTCTAACCAAGAAATTAGAGAAGATTTACGATTACAATATCGTTTTTTAGACTTAAGAAATGATACACTTAAAAACAATTTAGTACTAAGAGCTAAAGTGCTTCAATTTTTAAGAACGCAAATGACGGAACAGGGATTTTTAGAAATACAAACTCCGATTTTAACTAGTTCTTCTCCTGAAGGTGCTAGAGATTACTTAGTCCCAAGCAGACTACATACTGGAAAATTTTATGCTCTACCACAAGCGCCACAACAATTCAAGCAATTATTGATGGTTTCTGGGATTGATAAATATTTTCAAATTGCACCTTGTTTTCGTGATGAAGATGCTAGGGCAGACAGAGCACCTGGAGAATTTTATCAATTAGATATGGAAATGGCATATGCCACACAAGAAGATGTTTTTACTGCCATTGAACCAGTCATCTATTACACTTTCAAAAAATTCTCTCATAAAAAAATAGCAACCTATCCTTTCCCAAGAATTTCTTATCAAGAAGCTATGCTTCAATATGGAACGGATAAGCCTGATTTAAGAAATCCTCTTACTATTATTGATTTATCTGATTTCTTTAAAAAATGCACTTTCAAACCTTTTATCAATCGAACCGTAAGAGCTATTAAGGTAAAAGGACATCTTTCCAAAGGATTTCATGAAAAATTATTACAATATGCTATCAGTATTGGTATGGGTGGACTTGGCTATTTAGAAATATTAGAAGATTTAAGTTTTAAAGGGCCTATTGATAAATTCATTCCAGATGATTTGAAAAAAGATTTATTAAAATTAGCTGACTTAGAAAAAGAAGATACTATTTTCTTTATTGCTGATAATGAAAAACGAGCAACAGAACTTGCTGGTCAAATTAGAGACGAACTAGGAAAACGATTAGACTTAATAGATGAAAGTACTTTCTCTTTTGCTTGGATTGTAGATTTCCCAATGTTTGAAGAAGATGAACACGGAAATTTAACTTTTAGTCATAATCCATTTTCTATGCCACAAGGAGGATTAGAAGCATTAACAAGCCAAAACCCATTAGAGATTTTAGCTTATCAATATGACTTAGTATGTAATGGAATTGAATTATCCTCTGGTGCTGTTAGAAATCACGATATCGAAATCATGTTAAAAGCATTCACTATGGCAGGCTATACAGAAGAAGAAATAAAATCAAAATTTGGTGCCTTATACACTGCTTTCCAATTTGGAGCTCCACCACATGCTGGTATTGCTCCTGGAATTGATAGAATGCTTATGCTGTTGACCGACTCTGCTTCCATTCGTGAGGTCATTGCCTTTCCTTTAAATAGCAAAGCTCAAGATTTGATGATGGGTGCCCCAAGTGCCGTAAAACAAGAACAATTAAGAGACATTCATATTCAAATAATAAATAAAAAATGATTGGAAACCCTACTTATGTACAAGTGGGGTTTCTAGTATTTTTATTCATCTAATCCAAAGCTTACTCCTAAAGCACTATTCACCTGGTCTATTATTTTTTCATCATTAATATGACCAATTCTTTCTTTTAATCTGCTTTTATCAATTGTTCTTATTTGTTCTGCTAATACCACTGAATTACTCTTCAATCCACAAGAATCAGAATGTATTTCAATATGTGTTGGTAATTTATTTTTTCCTGTTTGAGAAGTTATCGCTGCGGCAATTACAGTAGGGCTATATTTGTTCCCTAAATCATTTTGTATAATAAGAACTGGTCTAATTCCACCCTGTTCTGAGCCAACTACTGGACTTAAATCTGCATAAAACATATCTCCTCTTTTGATTTGCATATCCTTCACTCCTATATTAGTGTATTGTCAAGTATATTTCATGCTATTCTAAATATTAGTGAAAGTAAACAAATGGTTTATTTTAAACTATTCATATTTACCTCATTATATAATATGTAAACGGTATTATTTTTGTTAGTCCATTTTATTTCAAGTTTTGTTGGCTTACCTGTAGTTCTATCAATCCATAAAACCTTTTCTTCTTTGTCTTTTTGTGTGATCATTTTTATCTGATTATTTTCTTCCTTCCAGTTAGCCTTTTCATCTGCTTGATAATCCTTAATAAAACAACTCAAATCCAAAATGTTATCTGATACATATTGATAGTTTTCGAAAATTGAATTTAAACTCAAATTGGTATTTTCGATTGTTAATTGATTTCCATTTCTTATCATTTTAACACCTGCAATATTGCTTGGTTCTATGATTTCTTGCGTCGACATATCAGGTAACTTATATTGTTGTTTTAAAATGTAATGGTTTTTATTTTTATTGCTATTAATTTCTATTTCGACTTTTGTTTCATAGGAACTAATATTTAAAATGTAATCTACAATTTCTTGACTACTAGTATTGTTCCCTATTTTCAAATTTTTAGCCGTGTTTGTATGAAAAAAAGTAAAAAAAATGATAATTCCTATGATAATAGCAATAGCCAGCAAAATAAATATATTCTTTTTTTTCAAAACATTCCCTCCTTAAAAAAAAAGCAGATATTAATCCACTATCATTTTATTGGAAAGAGTTTGAAAATATTCTTCTATTTTGTGGATTAATTCTGCTTCTGTCTCCAATTGATTCATACTATTTCTAAATTCACTAGAGTTTTTTAAGTTTTTGGTATACCAAGCAATATGTTTTCTTAATTCTTTAACTGCAATTTCTCCCTTTTCTTTAACCGCTAAATCAATATGCTGTTTCATAATTTGCAATCTTTCCTCTAAAGAAATCTCTGGCATTTTCTTTCCCGTTTCTAAAAAATAGGCTATCTTCTTGAAAATCCATGGGTTACCAAAACTTCCTCTCCCTATCATAATACCATCTACCCCTGTTTCCTCAAACATTCTGAAAGCAGATTCTTCATCTATGACATCTCCATTTCCGATAACTGGAATACTAACAGCTTGTTTAACTTGTTTGATGATTTCTAAATCAGCTTTTCCAGAATAAAACTCAGAGCGGGTTCTTCCATGAATAGTAATTGCTGCAATTCCTACTCTCTCCGCTATTTTAGCTATTTCTACAGCCACTAAATTGTCTTTATCCCATCCTTTTCGATATTTTAAAGTAACTGGTACTTTAGAATTTTGGATAACAGCTTTCATTATCTTTTCTGCTTGTTCTAAATCCAATAAAAGCTTACTTCCGTCTCCATTTTTTACAACCTTAGGTGCTGGACATCCCATATTAATATCTACAATGTCTGCCATTTGACTGACATAGTTAGCTGCATATCCCATTGTCTCTTCATCACTACCAAAAATTTGCATACTAATAGGGCGTTTCTCTCCTTCTGTATTTAACAATCGATTTGTTTTTTTGTCATCATGAAAAATCGCTCTTGAACTAGCCATTTCCGTACATACCATGCTTGGTCCAAATTCCTTGCATATCATTCGAAAAGGCTGGTTTGTTACACCAGCCATAGGAGCTAATATTAAATTGTTTTTTAATTCTACATTTCCTATTTTTAATTTTTTTAGATACATGGTTCTCCTTTTTCTTCTTGCTTATTTTTATGTCTGTCTAGCACTTCCATTGCTTTATCTATCCTATCATGATAAGTCATAATAGTTTTATTTCTCATATCTTCATTTAATGAGTCTAATTCACCACTCATAACTTTATCCTTTATATTTTCAATTAGTATTTTTATTTCTTCTATAACGCTAGTATCTACATATCTCCCATATTTTTCAAATGCCTCTTGTAATTCCTTTGCTCTTTTTTCTAAAATTTCTTTATAATCATTCATCCTAATTACCTCCTAATTTTTCATATATTGATGGGACAAAAAGTACGTCCCCATGTCCCTATTTTACAAATATTGTTTTTTGCCTTTTACTACTAATGTTTAACAATAATGCAATACAAATAAAATTCGTGATCAAAGAACTTCCGCCATAACTAATAAAAGGGAGTGGAACACCAGTAATCGGCAATAGACCCATTACCATTCCAATGTTCTCTATCATATGAAATACAAATATACCTGTTATGCCAGAAGCAATTAACGAGCCTGTTTCATCTTTTGCCGTTTTAGCCACATATAAACATTTCGTTATGAGCACAACATATAATATGATGACTGCTCCTGCTACCATAAATCCCATTTCTTCACCAATAACAGCAAATATAAAATCTGTTGTTTTGGGATATAAAAATCCTAATTGAGTCTGATTTCCCTTTAATATCCCCATTCCTGTTAAGCCTCCTGCTCCGAATAGCAAGCTTGGATTGAATAATATTATAACCTGCACCACGTGGTTCTGATTCTGGATGTAAGAAAATATCAATTCTCTTTCTAGCATGGTCTGGTAATACCAAATTGTAAATCAAGGGAACCGATACGATTACTAGAATAACTGTGCCTATCATATATTTTTTATCAATTCCAGCTGTTATTAGAATAAATAACATAGCTACGATAAAAGCAGCAGCAGTACCATAATCTGGTTGTTTTATAATGAGTAAAGTGGGAACAGCAAGGACAGCTAATATCATGAATAATGGAAGAGGTTTATTAATATCTCTCTTATCTCGCGCCTGTACTTTCGTAATCACATAAGCCAAAAACAAAATAACAAATATTTTAGCAAACTCTCCTGGTTGTAAAGAAAAAAATCCAATATCAAACCAGCTAGTGGCTCCATTAACTGGCGTCGTAAATAATACAGCAACTAACAACAAGATAAATATGCCATAAAATATGGGCGATATTTTTACCATAAATTCATAATCCATAAACATGATAATAATTCCTATTACCAAACTAATTACAAACCATATAATTTGTTTATTAAATTCATCATATTCCGCTTCTTTTGTAGCAGAAAATAATGCAACTAACCCTATGATACAAAGGATAATTGCAATAATTCCGATACTCCATTCTATATTTTTTAATTCTCTTTTTCTCATTAAATCACTCTTTTTCTAATTTAATCTTCTGATTTAAGTTCTTCCTTCGTGTCTTCCGTGTTTTCCTCTTTATCAAGAATTTCTTTCTGTTCTATTTCTTCTACCTTTTCCTCATTTTCTTCAACAGGCTGATTTATTTCTTCCTTCTTCTCCTTTTTCTTATTTTTCTTTTTATCGTTATTATCTTGATTAAACTTTCCACTTTCTAAAATAACTTTAGCAATTCTTTCATTTTGAATTTGTTCTATTGGTGGTTCTATATCCTCTATCTCTTCCTTTTCTTCCTGTTCTTCTATTTTTACAGTCTTTTTCTTGTCTTCCTTCTTTTTCTCCTTTTTTTCCTTTTTTTCTTCCTTCTTGTCTTCTTTCTTGTCTACTTTCCTTGCCTCATTCTTAATATTTACAATAGGAATATTAGCATATAAAGCTGGTGCTCCATTGGTTCCATCATCATTCTCTTTGTTGGTAAGCCTTACATCAATTGCTCTTTCATCTACATCTATATACTTTTTAATAACTTCTATGATTTCTTGCTTCATAAGCTCTAAAAAGTCAGCTGAAACATTTGCTCTATCTTGCATTAAAACTAGATGTAATCTTTCCTTTGCTGCATCTCTTGAATGATTTTGTTCTTTCTCCTCTTTTTTAGTTAATTTTTTAAAAATTTTCATTATGTTTTCAAACATGATTCCTACTTACCCCCAAATTGCTCTATTTTTTTCTAAATATTTGTTTTAATCTCGCAAAAAAGCCTTTTTCTCTTCCTGGAATCGTTATTTCTATTTTTTCTCCCAATACTCTTTTCGCTATTTCAATATATGCTTTTCCAGCTGGTGCTTTTTTGTTTTGAATCACAGGCTCTCCTTTGTTCGTTTGTGTAATAATATATTCATCATCTGGGACAACACCAATTAAATCAATAGATAGTAGGTCAACAATGTCATCAACATCCATCATTTCACCTTTTTTTACCATGTTTGGTCTAATTCGATTGATTACTAATTCAGGATTCTTAATTTCTGAAGATTCTAACAATCCTATAATTCTATCGGCATCTCTAATAGCAGATATTTCTGCTGTTGTTACTACAATAGCACGGTTGGCACCTGCAATTGCATTTTTAAAACCTTGTTCAATTCCAGCAGGACAATCTATTAATATGTAATCAAATTCTTCTTTCAGTTTTTCCACCAAGTCTCTCATCTGGTCTTCATCAACAGCACTTTTATCTCTTGTTTGAGCGGCTGGTAGTAAATATAATTCTTTAAATCTCTTGTCTTTTATAAGAGCTTGTCTCAATTTACATTTTCCTTCTACTACATCTACAATGTCATATACAATTCGATTCTCTAGTCCCATAACAACATCTAAATTACGTAGTCCAATATCTGTATCAATTAAAACTACCTTTTTTCCTTCTACAGCTAAACTTGAACCTAAATTTGCTGTTGTTGTTGTTTTTCCTACTCCACCTTTTCCTGATGTGATTA
>CAOKVW010000052.1 GCA_948472955.1 uncultured Clostridium sp.
AATAAGGAGGAATAAAAATGGCAGTAACATTTGAAAGTTATGAAAGAAGAATTGACCAAATCAAACCAGTAATGGAAAAATACGGAATCAAAGATTTTGAACATGCATTAGAAATATGCAAAGAAAAAGGATTTAATCCCTATGAAATCGTAAAAGGAGTACAACCAATTTGTTTTGAAAATGCAGCATGGGCGTATACCTTAGGGGCAGCAATTGCCATCAAAAAAGGATGCATGAAAGCAGCAGATGCAGCAAAAGCAATAGGAGAGGGATTACAAGCATTTTGTATTCCAGGTTCTGTGGCAGATGACAGAAAAGTTGGATTAGGACACGGAAACTTGGCTTCTATGCTATTATCAGAAGACACAAAATGTTTTGCTTTCTTAGCAGGACATGAGTCTTTTGCAGCAGCAGAAGGGGCAATTGGAATTGCAAAATCAGCCAACAAAGTTAGAAAAGAACCATTAAGAGTTATCTTAAATGGACTGGGAAAAGATGCAGCACAAGTGATTTCAAGAATCAACGGATTTACCTATGTAAAAACAGATTTTGATTTCTTCACAGGAAAAGTAAAAGTTGTGGAAGAAATTCCATATTCTGACGGAGAAAGAAGCAAAGTTAGATGTTATGGAGCAAATGATGTAAGAGAAGGTGTAGCTATCATGTGGATGGAAGATGTAGACGTTTCTATTACAGGTAACTCAACCAACCCAACAAGATTCCAACATCCAGTAGCAGGTACCTACAAAAAAGAAAGATTAGCACAAGATAGAAAATATTTCTCAGTTGCATCAGGTGGAGGAACAGGAAGAACTCTTCACCCAGATAATATGGCAGCTGGACCAGCTTCTTATGGAATGACAGATACGATGGGAAGAATGCATTCCGATGCACAATTTGCAGGTTCATCTTCTGTACCAGCACATGTTGAAATGATGGGATTAATCGGAATGGGTAATAACCCAATGGTTGGAGCATCAGTAGCTGTTGCTGTTGCAGTAGAAGAGGCTATGAAATAATGGGGACAGGTCTGAATTGTCTCATAATAAAATAAGTCGAAAAATGTCAAATGCAAGAGTTGTTTTATAACTTTTGTGTTTGGCATTTTTTATATTGTGAAAAAATTTTCATAAAATACTTGAAATTATTGCAAACTTATTACATAATAAATTCATAGAATAGTATCCAAAGTATAAGAGGAGAACGAAAATATGGACATTAAAAAAGATTACAATGAGTATTATGAAAAAATAGGAAATGAATACAATAAGGTTCGTTTAGATGCTAAAAATGATAGAGAAAATGTTATTAAAATCATAAAGAAACATGTAAAATCCAAGCATGCAAAAATTTTAGATATTGGTTGTGGAACTGGAAAATATGGAGAAATGATGCAAGAAAATGGATATCAAGTAGTTGGGCTTGATATATCTGAGACTCAAATCATGCAAGCAAAACAGTTAATGGAAGCTTATCAAGGAAATGCTATTCATATGCCATTTGAAGATAATTCATTTGATGTTTGTACAATGATTATTATGATTCAACAACTATCAAAAGAAGATAGAAAGAAAGCATTTCAAGAAGTATACCGAGTTTTAAAAACAAATGGTGTATTAATAATCAAAACATGTTCTCATAAAGACTTGGAATATAGATTTACAGCCAAGTTTTTTCCAAAGACTCTTGAGATTGATAGAGTAAGATATCCAGATATAGAAGAATTAAAAGAAGAATTATCAAATTTTACAAAAATAGAAATAGAAAATACTTCTATTAGGATTGAAAAAAGTAAGGAAAAATATTTAGAACAATATAGAAAAAGGGGAACTTCAAATTTTAGTTTTCTTTCAGAGAAAGAGATTGATGAAGGAATAAAAAAATTTGAAGAAACTTATAAAGGACAAGATATGATTCAAAAGATTACCAAAAATACCTTTGTTATTGCGAGGAAGGATTGATATTATGAAAAAAATTTTTATTATAACAGGAAGAACGGGTGCAGGAAAATCTACGCTATGTAATCAATTACAAGAATATTTTAAATACCCACTTCTTAGTTTTGCAATAATGGGGAAGAAATTTGCGAATGCGAATGGTTATAATCGTATTAGAGAATGCTATTTGGCAATGGAATTAAAAGAGTTTAAAACTAAAATATCACAATATATTTTAAATGTAATAAAAGAAGAATTGAGTGAATGTGATGCTATTATAATGGACGGAATTTATATTGATAATGTGGTAAAAAAATTAAAGGAAGATTATATTTGCAAGCTTATCTATTTAAAAACAGATGATGATACTCGCTTTAAAAGGATATCTGATAGGTTATCAATTACCATAGAACAAGCTAAAAAGGAAAATGAAATAAAAGAACAATTAAAAAATGAGGTTGGAATCAATGAATTAATAGAGTTGGCAGATTATGTGATTGATGGTAATCAATCAAAAGAGGAAATTTTTAAAAATACAAAACAATTTATTTTTTAAATAGAAAAAAGCATTTTCCTAATGATGATTAACTTCCTTGAAAAGAGGTTAATCTTTTTTTAGCAAGGGGCACTCTATTAGAGAGTGCCCCTTTGTCTATATTTTAGTTTACATTATTTTATGTATCATTTATTGTAAAGCAAATAGAATTATGATATACTTGAAAAAATAAAATAGGAAGTAGGTAGAAAATGAAAGTTACATTAATTCAAATGGATTCCACTGAAACAAAAAAAGAAAATGAACAAAAAGCATTAAAATATATGAGGCAAGCAGTATTAGCAAAAACAGATATTATTTGTTTATCAGAATCATTTGTCTATTGGGGAAAAGAATATGAGCAAAGATGTTGTACCTTAAAAGATATAGAGAAATACCGAAATTTTGCTGAAGAAAATGATGTAAATATAATACTTGGGAGCATTAATTTATTAGATGAAAAATCTAATAAAACAACCAATACATGCTTTGTTATCAATAGAGAAGGAAATATCGTGCATCGATATGATAAAAAATATATGTATCAAGTAAAAAAGGAAAATTTGATGATAGATGAAACACAAAGAACAATTGCTGGAAAAACAAATGGATTGTTTGAATTAGATGGTGTAAAAATGGGAGTAGGTATATGTTTTGATTTAAGATATCCAGAATATTTTAGACAATTAATAAAAGAGGGAGCAGAGGTAATATTTTTACCATCTCATTTTAGAAAAGCGACAGGAGAAATCGCATGGAATGTATTAACGAGAGCAAGGGCAATTGAAAATCAAGTCTATTTTTGTGCTTGTAATCAAACAGGAGAGGGAAATTGTGGCAATACTCAAGTGATTTCTTATGATGGTAAAATAATGTCCAATATAGAAACAGAAGAAGGAATAATAACACAAGAACTTAATTTAGAGGAACAAAGAAAGTACAGAAGAGAATTGCCAGTATTGGAGCAAATGAAATAGATTATTTAGTTATCATGAAGATAAAGGAGATAAAAATTAATGATAATAAAGTCATATAATCCAGCTAATAATGAATTAATAGGACAAATTGAATCAACATCCATTTCTGAAATAGAAAAAATAGTAGAGAATAGTAGAATCGCTTTTGAATATTGGGGCTACTTAACTTTAAAGGAAAGAATATCTTATATAGATAAATTATATCATAAGATAAAGTCTAAAAAAGAGGAGTTTGCAGAAATTTTAACAAATGAAATGGGAATGCCAATATCAGAATCATTATTTGATATCGATAGTGGATTAGAACATATCAAATGGTATATGGATCATGTTGAACAGATAATAGGGGAAAAGGTAACATATGAAGATGAAAAAGAAATAGATAAAGTCATTTTTGAACCCAAAGGAGTGGTAGCTGTTATTATAGCTTGGAATTTTCCTTTTTCAAGTTTTGTATGGCAAGCAGTATCGAATTTGATGATTGGTAATACAGTAGTCATTAAACATTCAGAATATGTTCCTTTATGTAGTAAATATATTTTTAATTTAGTTTCTAGTATTCTTCCTGAAAATGTATATAGTGTTGTATATGGTGATGGTGGAGTTGGAGAAAATTTAGTAAGTCAAGATATTGATATGATTTGTTTTACAGGAAGTACAAAAACAGGAAAGAAACTATACCAAATGGCAAGTGAAAAATTTATTCCTGTTACTCTTGAATGTGGTGGTTCTGCTCCAGGAATTGTCTTTGAGGATGCGAATATAGATGATGTAATAGAATCAATGTACATCAACAAATTTGCTAATACGGGACAAATATGTGATGGACAAAAACGATTAATAGTGCATGAGAGTAAGTTTGATGAGGTATGTAAAAAACTAAAACAGTATATTGAAAATAGAAAAATAGGTAATCCATTAGACGAAAATGTTGAAATTGGACCTCTTGTATCAACTATTCAATTAAAAAAATTAGAAGAACAAGTATGCGATGCCATTCAAAAAGGGGCAAAAGTTATATGTGGTGGAAAACGATTAGAATTAGACAATGGTAATTATTATCTACCAACAATATTGACGAATATAAACAAGGATATGAGAGTTTATAGAGAAGAAGTATTTGGACCTGTCATACCAATTATTAAATTTAAAACTTTAGAAGAAGCAATTACAATAGCAAATGATACACAATATGGTCTAGGTGGTTATGTATATACTTCAAATCAATCAACATTTGACACAGTTGTTAAAAAATTAAAGACTGGAATGGTAGCTTTAAACAATTTATATTATTTGAGACCTTGCAATCCATTTGGCGGATATAAAAAGTCAGGGATAGGAAAAAATAATAGTGAATTTGGACTAAGAGAATTATGCAATATCAAAGTAGTTACTTATGAAAAATAAGGGGGAAATAAAAAATGGAATTAGTAAACAATTGGTTATTATATGTAATCTTATATTTAATCATGATAACTTTATTTACACAGTTTTATAAACAAGCCACAAAGAAAATACAAAAAACGGGAGCATTAACTGTATTAATACAAATAATAGGAGGTTTAATAGCTTTCATCTTATGCCTATTTTTTGAAATTAGATTTCCAACTGATATTAAAATTTACATCTTACTTGGAATTTCTATCATTTGTTATACCATAAAAGATAGATTAGATACGAAAGTCTTGAGTGGAATAGAAGCTTCTACTTTTAATATACTTCAGCAATTATCAACCACTTTTATGATATTGGCAGGGTTAATCATTTTTAAAGAAGAATTTATTTTGGCTAAATTTATAGGTGCCATGTTAATCATATTTAGTAATGTATTAGTTTTCTATCAAAAAGGGAAATTTGAATTGAATCAATATGTATTACTAGGAATTATATCAAATTTAGTGTTTACCATTGCCTTATTCTTAGATGTCAATATATCGGAACATTTTAATTTACCCATGTATGTTTCTATTACTTTAATAGTACCAGCTATTCTAATTATGATTTTTGAAAGAATTAAACCATCTGAAATAAAGGATGAATTTGTAAATGGAAATAAAAAAGCAATCCTGATAACGGCTATTACTTGGCCAATTGCTATTATTACCCAGTTAAGAGCTTATCAATTAGGAAATGTAACCATTGTTGCTTCCCTATGTGCCTTGTCAGTCATGTTAAATGTTCTTGTAGGATATTTATTTTTGAAGGAAAAGGATAATTTATGGAGAAAGATTATTTCAGCTATTTTGATTATCATTAGTATTATACTAATTAAAATATAGTAGGAGGACATATGGAAATAGAAGAACAGATTAGGAAATTGAAAGCAATGATAAATAGTTATAAATTAACTTATTTAATTATTTCAGTAAATGAAATAGGTATATGGGAATGTTTAAGTCGTCAAAGTAAAAAATTATCACAAATAGCAAAAGAAGCAGGGATAGAAGAATGCAGATTGGCACCAATTTTAAATGCCTTAACTAGTCATAAAATAATAAGCAAAGATAAAAACGGATATTACTTAGATGAATATGATAAAGTCTTAAACAAGAATTCAGAATACAACCAATTAGGCTATATTCATTTTGCACAAACAATGATGAGAAAATATCAAAATTTGGCAAATGCAGTAAAAGATAAGAAATTTGCTATAAATCACTTTCAAGAACTAACAGAAAAAGGGGCAGAAAGTTTTATGAAAGGAATGGAGGCAAATGCCATACCACAAGCTGAATTTATTGCTAATAACTATGATTTTGAAAACCATAGTATATTAGATGTTGGGGCAGGGGCAGGTACCTATTTAATAACAATGGCGAAAAAAGATAAGACCGTTACAGGAAAAATGATTGATTTGCCAGAGATAGTTAAAATACAAAATAAAAAGATAGAAAAAGAAGAGTTGCGATTACAAATTACAGCAGAAGAATGTAATTATAATGAAAAATTTCCGACGGAGAAATATGATGATGTATTTTTGTTTGCAGTAGTTCACCAAGAATCAAAAGAAAATGTCAATCAATTACTCAAAAATATTTATCATGTATTAAAGCCAGAGGGAAGGATATTTTTAACAAGTTTCTTTTTGAATGAAGATAAAATCAGTCCAGAGTTTTCTGTACAGTTTGCAGTTGAAATGCTGATGAATTCCAATAATGGAAGGGTATATACACATAGTGAAATACAAGATTTAATGGTGCAAAATAAATTTAAAGAAATAAGAAGGATAGATGATATACCAAGTCCAGCGACTTTGTATGTTGCTAAGAAATTAATATAAATTTAAAAGATATTTTAAGATGGGAGAGATAGAAAATGGAAAATAAAGAGTTAGAGAAAGAAATTGAACAAATTAAACAAAGAAATCAAAAAGTAGAGTTAGATAAAAAATGGGAAACAAGTGGAACAAGGAAAATATGTATTTGTATATTAACTTATATTGTAGTTATTATCTATTCGTATTTAATTAATAAAATTAATAATATATTTTTAAGTTCTTTGGTGCCAGTTATTGGTTTTACATTATCTACTATATCTTTAAATTTTATTAGAAAGATATGGGAGAAATAGGAAAGGAGAATAGGGATATGTTCCATATCAATCATATTGCTATTAGTGTAAGCAATAAAAAAGCAAGTGTAGAATTTTACAAAAAATTTGGATTTCAAGAATTTAAGTCATGGGAAGCAGAAGATGGAAGTATAAAAATAGAAATGTTAAAGCTAGAAAATACTGTCTTAGAAATATTCTGTTATGAAGAATATACAAAATTGCCAGAAACGGCTAAAAAGATAGCAACGGATTTACCAATAATTGGAACCAAACATTTTGCACTTGGCGTAGAAGATATAGAAGAAGCTAAAAAATTTGTAATAGAAAATAATATTTGTAACGATGTTGAGCTAAAAGTAGGTAGATTAGGAAAACCTTACTTTTTTATAGCTGACCCAGATGGAATTTTAGTTGAAATCATTGAAAATGGTTAAAGGAGAAAAATCATGAAATTAGTAAAAGAGTGTCAAGCACGAAAAGTTCAAAATAGTGATAAATGTGAAGTTTTAGAGTATCCATTAGGAGATGAAGAGATTGATATGGCAATAGCAAATTTAAAAGGAAGATACCCAGATAGTGGCTATTGTGTAAATCAAGAGTGTATTGTACGATTGCAATGCCTTGCACGCCTGCTTGGTATAAAGAACAATATAAATTAATAGAGGAATAGGAGGAAATTTTAAAATGAACGAAAATGAAATCACAAGACCAACGGTAATGGAAATTAGCATTGATAATTTTAGATATAATATAGAGCAAATAAAAAAAAGATTAAATCCGAATACTACTATTATGCCAATCATTAAAGCCAATGCGTATGGAACCTATATTAATACGAGATTAGAGGTTATCAATGAGTTTGAAATAGTAGGTGTAGCAACTGTAGATGAGGGAGTTCAAATAAGAAAGCTTGGCTATCAAAAAGATATTTTTATTTTAAACCAACCAGCAATCAGTGAAATGAATAAAATTATAGAAAATGATTTAGTCATCGGTTTATCATCGAATAGATTTATAGAAGCAATTGGAGAAAGAAATGAAAATATAAATGTTCATATTGAAATAGGAACAGGTATGGGAAGAACAGGTATACATCCGTATAGAGTTGATAAATATTTAAAAAAACTACCTAAAAATGTATCTGTTAAAGGAATTTATACTCATCTTTCGGTAGCTGATATGGATGATGAATATACTAAAAAACAATTAAACTCATTTAATCATGCTGTAAAAGATATGAAAGATATATTAGGAGATGTAAAATATATTCATGCAGCTGCCTCAAATGCAATTATCAATTATCCAGAAGCACAGTATAATTTAGTAAGACCAGGTATGATAATGTATGGTTATGAGTCGGGAGAAGGAATACAAGAAAAAATAACATTAAAACCAGTTGCCAAATTAAAATCAAAAATAACGCTATTAAAAACAGTAGAAAAAGGAACTAGCATTGGTTATGGTAGAAGCTTTATTACTACGAGAGAAAGTAAAATAGCAACGATTCCAATTGGATATGCAGATGGTTTTCGACGAACCTTGTCTAATAATGGGCATGTAGTTATTTGTGGACACAAGGTTCCTATTGTTGGCAAAATTTGTATGGATGGATTTATGGCAGATGTAACCGATTTGGAAGAGGTAGAAGTAGGAGATGATGTGTGGATTTGGGATAATGAACACATAACTTTAGATGAGGTGGCTCATAGATGTAATACCATTAATTATGAGATAATAAGTACCATTTCGAATAGGGTTCCGAGAATATTTGTATAAATGAGATAAGAGGGATAATACAATATAAAAAATGTCAAGTAATATACAATTATAGAGACTATCGAAAAAGTTGTGTAAATTCAATAGCACTTAAGAAATTTCCTTCTTAAGCCTATTAT
>CAOKVW010000053.1 GCA_948472955.1 uncultured Clostridium sp.
TATATTTAGACCTCTGAAAATCGTTTTTAAGCAATTTTTATTATTTAATCAACAAATTACTTTATTATAAAATTAACTAATCTAATTTAGATTTATGAAAATATACTAAAGATAAACTAATATGAATATAAAATATGGATCTAATGTCTCCGAAATCAACGCATCAGAATGGATTTTAAGAGGAAAAAATAAAAAAAGAATAAAGTTATATGTCTAATAAATAGACTACAAGTAACTAATATCAAACAGTAGGGCGATTTAAGATATACCACCAGATTTAAGTGGTTTATATTTTAGCCCTATTCCTTTTTTCACAAAACTTTGATTTTGTGCAATGTTGTATCTTTATGTTTTTGAGAGACACTCCTCTCTTCTTCTTATTTATCATTAAAAAAACACTTACATTTCTGTAAA
The DNA here is from genome assembly GCA_948472955.1 of uncultured Clostridium sp. Classification (GTDB taxonomy): domain Bacteria; phylum Bacillota; class Clostridia; order TANB77; family CAG-508; genus CAG-269. The sequence goes on from CAOKVW010000053.1 coordinate 415, forward strand.
TGTTTTTTATAAAATATGTATTAATATCTATTTAAACCTTCTCAAATAACTATCCATTTGGCCAATAAACTCATCATTATCCTTAGACTGTGTCATATGACTAATCACTTGTTCAGTAACATCAGCCACAGGCATACTATTCATAGCTTTACGCAAAGCAAACACGGTATCTTTTTCCTTTTGAGTCAACAATAAATCCTCTCTTCTTGTACCAGACTTATTAATATCAATCGCTGGGAAAATTCTTCTCTCAGACAATTTTCTATCTAGATGAACCTCCATATTACCAGTTCCCTTGAACTCTTCAAAAATAACATCATCCATTCTACTTCCCGTATCAATTAAAGCAGTAGCAAGAATGGTTAAGCTTCCGCCATACTCAATATTTCTTGCAGCACCAAAAAATTTCTTTGGTTTATGCAAAGCTGCTGGGTCAATACCACCTGACAAGGTTCTTCCAGAAGATGGAATGACTAAGTTATAAGCCCTAGTAAGTCTTGTAATACTATCTAATAGGATAACAACGTCTTTTCCCTGTTCTACCAGTCTTTTTGCACGTTCTAAAACCATTTCGGCAACTTTTACATGATGTTCTGGCAATTCATCAAAAGTAGAATGAATTACTTCTCCTTTAATACAACGCTTCATATCCGTTACTTCTTCTGGTCTTTCATCAATTAATAATACAATTAATTCAGTTTCTGGATTATTTTTGCTAATACTATTGGCTACCTTCTTCAATAAAGTGGTTTTACCAACTTTCGGTTGTGCTACAATCATTCCCCTCTGCCCTTTTCCAATAGGACACATTAAATCAATAATTCTAGTAGCATAATCATTGGATACGGTTTCTAATTTTAATCTTTTATTTGGGTAAATCGGTGTTAATTCATCAAATCTTTTTCTTTTCATTGCTTTTTCTGGATGTTCTCCATTTACTTCGCCAACGAAAATTAAAGATGGAAATTTTTCTCCTTCTCTAAATCTAGAAATACCTTTTATAATATCCCCTGTATCTAATCGAAATCTTCTAATTTGAACCATGGATATATAGACATCTTTATCACTTGATAAGAAATTTTCTCCCCTTAAAAATCCGTATCCATCTGGTAAAATGTCTAATATTCCCTCTACTATTTCATCTCCGTCACTTGTTAATTTGTAATCTACAATTGGTTCTCCATTCGCATCATACTGTCTTTCTGGTTTGTCTACTTCTTCTACCTCTTCTACATTTTTTTGTGTTTGACTTGTAATTTGTTTTAAAACCGTTACTAGTTCGTCTTTTTTTAATTTTGAAATATTTTTGATATTGTGTTCTTTTGCTAAATCTTTTAATTCCATTAGAGTCATTGATTCTATATCTAACATAAAGTCCTCCTTATTTTTTATTTTTTACTGTTGGGGAAATTAAAAATCGAAATAATATAATTATTATAACATAAGTTTTAATAAAAAGAAACGTTTTTTCCAAAAAAAGGAATATAATTTCAAAATAATTTTAAAATTACATTCCTCTATCTACATATATTCTTTCATTTGGAAAATACATATCTAGTTTTTCTCTTGCTGTTTGCTCGATAAAATCTAATGAGTTTACATCCTCTTTTTTCTTAGCAAGTTCTTCTTTATATTCTTTTTCCTCCTCAATTTGAGAAGCTAATTCATTACTATCTTGGTTATATTGATTTAAAGTTTTTTGTTGATTGACTAAAGTAAAAATTACATATAGGGCGATTCCTAATATTAATAATTTTTTAGACATCTTTTTGTTCTTCTTCATCTGTAATCTCTCCATTTTCTTTGTTAAATCCATACGGATATACATTTATATATTCTACATATTAGGAAAAAATCCTGCTTTTAATATCAATTTTTTACAATATTTTTCGCCTTTTTGGGCATTTTTAGATTTTTGTACATTTTTGTAGCAAAATTTGTAGAACTTTTTCCAATATTGATAAATAGAAAAGTAACTGGCTTTAAGAAAATCTTATGCAATAATTTGTAAATATAGTTAAATGGAAGGATTACAAATCCAAAAATCTTTTTCAAAAAATGAATGACTTTTACATTAATTTTTATAATATAAGAACTGATATATAACAAATAAATAAAAGCACCTAATACAATTCCTAAAAACATATATAAGCGTAATTCCCCATTGTTAAAAACAAATATAGAATACAACACAATTGCCCCTGATAAAATCCAAAATAAAACATCCTCTATATAGGTTACTACATCTTTTGTGTTAAATACTTTTCTAGATATTCTGAAAAAATCAAATAATAATCCGATTATTATCCCATTTATTGTAAAAATTAAAAACAAATATGCCTGATTTGTGACCATTATTATTTGAACTCCTCTCAATGTTTTTATTTGAATATTTTACTCATAAAGCTATTTCCTTTTGACTTTTCATTGTCTTTATCACTATAAGCTAAGTAAGAAATCTCCCCTTCTACAATTACTTCTGAGGTATCGATACTTAATTTATTAATTCGAATGTTTTCTCCTTTTACTGTCAATAGTCCTAATTCTGTTTCTACGATAACAACTTGGTCATCAAAACTTAAAACATCTAAAACACCAGATATACTTAATTTCCCTCTATTTTCTAAAATAAGATTTTGGATTACTCCTGTACTTATTGTTTTTCTTTCATCAACAGTCATCTCTTTGCCCCCTTCTAAATTATATATATGCACTGGTTGTCTCATTTAGAACAAAACATTTTATGAAGATAAGTCTAAAAACCACTGAACAGGTAGTATTATATTATTTTTACAACCGTCCATCTTTTAAATTAGGAGGGTTGCGACACACAAGGTGTAAAAAAATAATATAATACTACCTGTTCACTGGTTTTTAGTTTATTCTGTTATTAACTTTTCATGTATTTCATTTAGTATGGTATCCGATATTTGATTTTTAAAAGTGATAGAAACTTTAGATTCTGAAACATCAAATTGAAGCATATCTAATTTATTTCTTTCAACAATATCTAAAATTTCTTTCATACTTTTCGTGTTTCTTAGCATACCATTACCGACAATAGAAATCCTAGAAACCTCTTTTTTCACAATACTTTTGATTGTATTTTCTTCAATAATATCTGAAATTACAGTTCCCGGTTTATTATTAAAAGTAGATTTAGTAATAATAGGAACTTTAAACTTTTCTCCTATTTCTATACAGCGATTATGCAAAACTTTTGCACCCTCGCTAGATAATGCAAGCATCTCTTCATAAGAAAGAGCTGGCAATTTTTTAGCCTGTTTCAATTGTTTTGGGTCTGCTGTGTATACACCATCCACATCAGAAAAGATATAACAATTTTTAGCACCTAAGGCTGCCGATATAGCAACTGCTGTTGTATCTGAGCCTCCCCTTCCTAATGTTGTAATATCTATATTTTCATTCATTCCTTGAAAACCTGCTACAATTACAATTTTACCTTTTTCTAATTCTTTGGTTATTCTTGAAGTATCTATCCATTTAATCAATGCATTTTGATTGGTATTATTGGTATAAATTCCTGCTTGCCATCCTGTTAAAGAAATCGCCGGATACCCCATTTTATTTAACAATAAACTTAATTTAGCACTTGAAATTTGTTCTCCACTACTAAGTAATACATCCATTTCTCTATCTTCTGTAATTTCTGATAATTCTTTTGCCTCTGAAATTAATTTATCTGTTGTTTTTCCTTGGGCAGAAACAACTACTACAATATTATGATTTTTTTGATATAAATCTATTATTTTATCAGCTACTAGTTTTAATTTTTCATTATCCGCAACAGAACTACCTCCAAATTTTAAAACGATTGTGTCCACCTTAATCACTCGCCTTTTGTAAAAATAATATAGAGAGCCGATTTTATTTTATATCTGCTCTCTATATTGTATGCTAGAAAAATTCAAATGATATTTGAATTATAATTTCTTTTTTAGGTAACTCTCCATAAATTCATCAATTTCGCCATCCATAACGGCCTGTACATTTCCTACCTCATAATTCGTTCGATGGTCTTTTACCATCGTATAAGGACAAAAAACATAAGAACGAATTTGACTTCCCCAAGCGATTTCCATTTGAACACCTTTTAAGTCTTCAATTTTTTCCTTTTGCTCTTTTTCTTTTAAGTCTAACAATTTTGATTTTAACATTTTCATGGCTGTTTCACGGTTTTGGATTTGAGAACGCTCGGATTGACAAGCTACAACAAGATTGGTTGGTATATGGGTTATTCTAACAGCAGAAGATGTTTTATTAATATGTTGCCCTCCTGCTCCGCGATGCTCGATAAGTATCTACCCTTAAATCATCTGGATTGATGTCTAGTTCAATATCATCTGTAATCTCTGGCAAAACCTCGACAGAAGCAAAAGAAGTATGTCTTCTTCCTCCACTGTCAAATGGCGAAATTCTTACTAGACGATGTACACCCATTTCACATTTCATATAACCATAGGCATTTTCTCCTACTATTTCAAAGGTTACACTTTTTAATCCTGCCTCTTCCCCTTCTAAATAATCCAGTTCTTTTATTTCATAATGGTTTTTATTGCCCCATCTCGTATACATTCGATATAACATCTCTGCCCAGTCTTGGGATTCCGTTCCCCCTGCTCCTGGATGTATGGTAACAATGGCATTGTTGCTATCATATTTCCCAGATAGAAATGTGTTAATTTCAAATTTTTCGATTTCTTTTTGTAATTTATTCGTATTTTTTAAAATATCTTTTGCAATTTCTTCCTCTGGTTCTAATTCGACTAGTTCGGTTAATTCTTGTAAATTCGTAATTTCTTCGGATAATCTCTTATATTCACTGGTTTTGCTTTTTATGTTTTTGATTTGAGATAATACTTTGCTGGAATTTTTATTGTCATTCCAAAAGTTTTCTTCCATCGTTTTCTTTTCTAAGTCTTGTAATTGCTTTTCTAAACCAACTATGTCAAAGAGATTCACCCAATTCATGTGTTTTTTCTTTTAATTGTTGAAGTAGTCTTGTGTTTTCTTCTAATTCTAACATGTTATCACTCTCCTTTATTTTATATTTCTAACTTATTTTATTGTTTTACTTGATTTACTATTTTTTCTATATTAACTCCCTCTATAGGTTGTTTAAATTACTATTTGCCTCTTCAAATGCAAAACCATATAATTCATTATTTTTAATTTTATCAAAAATCAAATCTGTATTAAATATATTAGTTCCTATTATACTAACTATACTTGATGTACTTTTCATTAGATTTATTAATTGAGCTGTAATGATTTTTTTAGTTTCTTCATTTACAGAAAAAGTTGGAAATATAAAATCTGCCGTTTTAAATATTTCTCTTAATTCTTTATACTCAAATTTATCATTTCTACTTTTCCTAGACCAATATATAACTTCCATCCCTATTCCAGCTAGAATTTCTGCAATTCGTGTTCCTATGCTTCCTAACCCTATAATCGCTGCTTTTTTTCCTTTTACCTGCATTTGCAAATATTTACTAGAAAAAAATTGTCATTTATTTTCATTTATTAACCTTTACTGTATTTTATTAAAAGTTACTGCATGATGACGAATTGCTCCTTTTGAAATCTTGCTCTGTATAATTTATGACATTTGTAGTATTAGAGCCCTTTATATACTTATATCTCTTAAGTTTTATGTTTGATATTTCAGTATCATTTAATTTTAAGCCATTAAAGCTTACAAATCTTTGCAAATCATCAAAATTATCAATTGTATATATTGTATCTAATTTAGCAAATGTAGGAACTGGTAAAGGAAAATAATTCTTAATTTCTATATTTGAATCATATAGTAATTTATGTTCTTTTCCTTTTAAACTTGAAACGTTAATCATTTTTAATGTATTAGTTTCATCATCATAATTAACAACTAGCATGTATCTTTTTTATCTCCTGGAAAATTACCAGCAAGTATTGGAAGGATAAATTTTAAAAGATGTCCTTCTTCAATTTTCAATAATCCTCATCTTCTCTCTCTTCAATTTTTGATGAAGAATCATAAGCTGATAGCACTTTTTCCATTTTATAAAGTTCTTCTTTTAATTCGCTATATGGAACTTTTGATTTTGATTTATTATACCCTCCAGTTTTATTTATAGATTTAATAAAATACTTGTTCCATGCTTTAAACTGATGTGACATATCAGATAAATCATTTGCAGAACAATTACCAAAAATTTCTTTTGTTAAAATTAATGCTTTTTCTACATCTTCTGGAATATTAACAGTAGATTTACTTTCTCTATAAAGATCATTAAAATTATTTTGATATTCAAGTCTTACTGTTTCTAATACCATTCCATGCTCAAAAGCATTAAATTCATCATTGTACATTGTTTTACCTTTATTCTGACACATATAAATAAGTTGTGAAAAAAATAAAAGTTTTTGAAGCTTCATATTTCCATCTCGTGAGTTAGACGGATTGTCTAAATTTTGACTAATAAACCATCTTGCAACAGTAATTGGTTCAATTTTATTCATATTTTGACACTCCTTTCATAGAAAATATGTTTTACATCATTAATATTTTATTATATTTTTCAATATTTGACAATATAAATATCTAAAAAAACTAAAATTTATATATTGCAAACTATTATATATACTATTTATGCATAATGTTAAATTTCAAACCATTTTCCTTCACCTATAATCTTAACATTTTCATTGTTTACACTGACTGCACCATTATCATCAACTATATATAACTTTTTACCGTCTATTTCTTGCAAATTTTTACTTGCCTTTTCTAAATTTTTTAATTTTTCTAAATCTTCAATTAACCACTCATTCATGTCACCACCTTCATAATTTGAAGCAGTAATACAGAATAACATTTTTAATCCTTTAAAATCTTTACCAATTAGATTTTTAGTTCATCTTTAATGATTTTATTTGATATTCCTCCTGATGTTAATAAAAATTTCATAAATACCTCCATATAATGATTATTATTATAATAGCATAAAAGCAGATAATTAACTAACTACTTTTATGCTATTTCTTCTTAAAAAACTGTCAGCAACTTAAAATTTAGGATGACAAAATGCTGACATTTGCTTTTTTGCTCCTACCTTCAAAGCCTTGTAATAGGCTATTTCCCACAACAATTCTTATATTTCTTACCGGCTACCGGCATGGGCAAGGGTCATTTCTACCAACTTTTGGTCCTTCGTTACGAACTGTTCGATCCACATCGGTTCCTATTTTAGCCCCGCCATCCACGCTATGAATAGCCTCTAAAGCAGCACCTGTAATCTTAACGGTCTCTTGTCTTTTGGTATCTCCGCCTTGTCTAATATGCATTAATATTTTAGTAACATCTACTTTAATATCGTTTATCATTTCATCAAACATATCAAAGCCTTCTAATCGATATTGAACAACCGGGTCTTTTTGACCATAAGCACGTAATCCGATACCATTTTTCAACTCATCCATGCTGTCGATATGGTTCATCCATTTTTCGTCAACGACTTTAAGCATAACCACTCTTTCCAACTCTCTCATTTCATCAGCACCAATTTCTTGTTCTTTTTCGGCATAGATTTCCATGGCTTTTTTCTTTAATTCTTCTGAAATGGCATCCGAATCGTTTTGATTTTGCTTAATATAATCTAACATATCAATTCCAAAAATATTGATAATTTCAGTGTTTAAAGACTCTACATTTAGTTCAGAGGTTTCGATATTCACAAACATATCCACTATATTATCTGCTATATATTCTATCATAGAGATGATACTATCGTGAATATTTTCACCATCTAATACTTCCCTTCTTTGTTTGTAGATAATCTCTCTTTGTGCATTCATAACATCATCATATTTCAATACATTTTTACGAATACTAAAGTTTCTACCTTCTACTTTCTTTTGAGCATTTTCAACAGCATTTGAAATGATTCTAGAATCAATTGGCATATTTTCGTCTGCCCCTAAGGTATTGTAAACTCTAGTAATGGCATCTCCACCAAAAATTTTCATCAAATCATCGTCTAATCCAATATAAAATTTCGATTCACCATTATCTCCTTGACGTCCAGAACGTCCACGTAACTGATTGTCAATTCTTCTGGATTCATGTCTTTCGGTACCAATGATTTTTAAACCACCAGCAGCGATTACTTTTTCTTTTTCTTCTTTGATTTGTTCGTCATATTTTTTGACTAAATTTCTGAAATCTTCCCTTGCTTTTAGAATATCTTGGTTGTCTGTTTCATAATAAGTATCGGCTTCTTCGATTAATTCATGAGCTACTTTATTTTTTCTCATCTCTTCTTTGGCTAAGAATTCACTATTTCCACCAAGCATAATGTCAGTACCACGTCCTGCCATGTTGGTTGCTATGGTAACAGCTCCATACTTACCAGCTTGTGCTACAATTTCAGCTTCTTTTTCATGATATTTAGCATTTAATAC
>CAOKVW010000054.1 GCA_948472955.1 uncultured Clostridium sp.
TGTCTCCTGTTAGTGTTGCTATACCTACTGCTGCTAGTATCATTAATACGATTATTGTTAGTACGAGTGCAATTAATGTGATACCTTCATTTTTCATCTAATATTCCTTCCTTTCTATATTATTTTCTAAAATATAACATATTAATTTTTATTTTTCAAGTTTATTTCCACATATTGTCGTACTTTTTTGTATTTTTTTTTCTTTTTTGCTTTGTTATGCTATTTATATATTTTTGTATTTTATAGTATATTATCTGTATTTTTGAAAAAAATACAGATAGTGACATTATTTTGGAGGTGAAAAATGAATAAAAATTTCAATAAAAAAATAAATGAAAAGATAATGATTGGAAAAACAATGCAATCTATAAGGAAATCATTAGGTTATACACAAGAACAGGTAGCCGAACAATTATATTTAGCTCCAAGATATATATCTGACATTGAAAGAGATAAAACAAAAGGTAGTATTGATACTTTAGTAAAGCTTTGTAATATTTATCAAGTTACTCCCACTTTTGTTTTAAAAGATTACCTTAATACCACTCAATTAGAATATGATGATAAATTAATTGGATTTACCCATTTAACCATTCAAGAGAAAGAAATCGTTATTAAATTAATAGAATTCATGAATACTCAAAAAATAGATAAAAAATAAAGTTGGAGACTATTCAAGTTATCAATCGAAGGAAATCCGATTTACACAACTTTTTCGATAGTCTCTTTTTAAAAATAACAACTTTCTATTATAATTTTTAAAGCTGTTCTAAATCCTAATTTAAATTGTTCCTCTGCCTCTATTCCATCTTTTATATTTCTTATTTCTAAATATTTCTTAAACCCATCAACAGACAATAACTTTTCCTCCTGTCTTTTTAGTGATTTCATTACTCTAATATACTCTTTCGTTATGGGTTGTTGCTCTACCAAATTAAAGTTATTATTATATATTTTACCAAGAATATCTTCTTCTAAATATTCTTCTAATAAATGACAACCTTTCATAATACATCTCCTTTCTCAATCTTATTGTATTGTTTTTACAACCCTTTTGGGTTTATTTTTTTACGAAAGTTTTTTTTTAGTTTATCAAATCTAATTTATTTTTATTAAAAAATATCATATTAAAAATTCCTACCATAAAAAAACACTACCTAAAAAATTTATTAAGTAGTGTTCTATTATATTTTAAAAATCTAATTTCTCTTCTACCCAGTTAGCAACCTCATCAATTTTTAATCGAATTTGTTCCATGGTATCCCTATCTCTTATTGTAACTGTCTCATCTTCTAACGTATCAAAATCCACTGTAACACAATATGGTGTACCAATTTCATCTTCTCTTCTATAACGTTTACCAATACTTCCTGTTTCATCATAATCACACATGAATTTCTTAGCAAGTCTTTCATACACTTCGTTTGCTTTCTCTGATAATTTTTTAGAAAGTGGTAACACGGCTACCTTATATGGTGCTATCGCTGGATGTAAATGTAAAACAGTTCTAGTATCTCCATCTTCTAACTGTTCTTCTTCATAACTATCGCATAAAAATGCTAAAGTTACTCTATCTGCTCCTACCGATGGCTCGATACAATATGGTACATATTTTTCTCCTGTTTCTGGATCCATATAATGGAAATCCTCTTTTGATACTTCCATATGACTCTTTAAATCAAAATCTGTTCTATCTGCAATTCCCCATAATTCTCCCCAACCAAATGGGAATGCATATTCAATATCGGTTGTTCCATTACTATAATGTGATAATTCTTCTGGTGTATGGTCTCTTAATCTAATATTTTCTTCTGTCATTCCTAAGTCTAATAACCATTGCTTACAAAAATTCTTCCAATAAGATTGCCATTCGACATCTGTTCCTGGCTTGCAAAAAAATTCTAGCTCCATTTGTTCAAATTCACGTGTTCTAAAAGTAAAGTTTCCTGGTGTAATTTCATTTCTAAAAGCCTTTCCTATTTGTGCAATTCCCATAGGCAACTTTCTTCTTGTGGTTCTCATTACATTTTTAAAATTAACAAAGATTCCTTGTGCTGTCTCTGGTCTTAAATAAATTTCTGCTTTTGCATCTTCTGTTACTCCTTGGAATGTTTTGAACATCAAATTGAATTTTCTAATATCCGTAAAATTGTGTTCTCCACAATTCGGGCAATTGATATGATTTTCATCCATAAATTTTATCATTTCTTCATCTGACATACCATCTGCTATCATATCTTTTCCTTGTTCATGTGCCCATGTTTCGATTAATTTATCAGCTCTATGTCTTGTTTTACACGCTTTACAATCAATTAGTGGGTCAGAAAAGCCACCAACATGTCCTGATGCCACCCAAGTGGTTGGATTCATTAAAATTGCTGCATCTAACCCTACATTATATTTATTCTCTTGTATGAATTTTTTTCTCCATGCTTCTTTTACGTTATTTTTTAGTTCTACTCCTAAAGGACCATAATCCCACGTATTGGCTAATCCTCCATAGATTTCAGATCCTTGATATATGTATCCTCTATTCTTACAAAGTGCCACTAATGTTTCCATTGATTTTATCATAACCATTCCTCCATTATTTTCATATATTATATTATCATATAAAAAAAGTCAATAATTTTTGCTAAAATTATTGCTAAAATATTTCTTTTGTGCTAATATAGTAATTAGCTTTTATCATTTAGGGGTATAGTGTTAATGGTAGCACATCGGTCTCCAAAACCGCCTGTGAGGGTTCGAATCCTTCTACCCCTGCCATATTATTTATATCTATATTTTTTATTCTTAATTTAATTCGAGGTGATTTTCATTTTTAAAAATTTAAAATACTTTTATCGATTTCTTTTTATGCTATCTTTTTTTATCATTATTTTTTTTATTCCTATTTTCAAATCGAATAATCTCTCTTATTCTCATAACAACGATTCTGAAATTTTAGATTTTAATCCAAATGGATTCGTATGGCCAATTCCTGGCTATACCAAAATAAGCTCTGCTTTTGGAAAACGAACTTCTCCTACTAGTCGGTGCCTCTTCTTCTCATTCTGGAGTAGATATTCCTGCCCCTCCTGGAAGCAAATTTATTGCCGTGCATGATGGCGAAATTACCTTTCGAGAGTTTCTTGGTGCTGGTGGTTATACCATAACACTTTCTTTTGACAATTATAAAGTCAGCTATTGTCATTGTGACCCTAATTGGATTGTATCTGTGGGAGACAAAATTAAACAAGGACAAGTTATTGGCTGTGTTGGTCCTAAAATTGTTTATGGTGTAAAGGGAAATCAATATCACGATGCACAAGGTAATCCTACCAATGGAGCTACAACTCGGTCCACATCTCCATTTAGGCATTCGCATTGATGGAAAATATGTAAATCCTTTAAATTATTTTTAATAGGCAATTGGGGACGTTTCCCTTTTGCCCCTACATATCATCATCTTCGTCACAGCCTTGACATCCATGACAGCTTCCTGAACATCCTTTGCCATCCTCTCCTTCTGTATCTCCTGACCAATCAAGTTCTATAATGTTTTGGCATTCTGGACAAGCAATTTCTGTTTTATTTTCATCTACATCAATAATAAACTCATAATCACAATAGGGACAAACGATTTCAAAATCAAATCCCTCCTCTGCATAAATATCTTTTTCGATATTATCAATTACTTGTTGCATCTGACCAATTTTTGCACTCAGTTTATTTTGTGTAGCTTCTAATTTATCCATTTCCTCTTTTTTATATTCCATGATATAATCCATTTGGTCTAATACAACATCCAAAAAAGAAGCAAATCTTCCTCTTACGTATTCTAAGTCTTCTTTATTTTTTATATTTTTTTCTATGTCATCTAAAAAACTTTTGTATTCGTTTTTTAATGTTCCCATTTTGTAATCACCTTTCCTATATTCTTTCCATGTATTCACATGTTCTCGTATCGATTTTTAAAATATCACCGATATTAACAAACAATGGAACTTGGATTTCTAAACCAGTTTCTAATTTTGCTGGTTTTCCTGATGTGGTCGTGGTATTACCACTAAAACCTGGTTCTGTGTATGTAACTTCTAACTCTACAAATGTTGGTGGTTCTACTGCAAATGTATTTCCTTTATAAGAAAGCATCGTTACTTCCATATTTTCTTTTAAGTATTTTAAACAATCTCCTAATTGTTCTTCATTTAATGGCATTTGGTCATAAGTTTCATTATCCATGAAATAATATAAACCTCCATCATTGTATAAGTACTGCATTACTTTCTTTTCAATTTCTGCTGCTGGAAATTTATCAGATGGATTAAAAGTCTTTTCTAAAGTCGCTCCTGTAATTACATTTTTTAATTTTGTTCTTACAAATGCTGACCCCTTTCCTGGTTTTACATGTTGGAATTCTACAATTCGATACACATTTCCTTCCATCTCAAAAGTTGTTCCATTTCTAAAATCTCCTGCTGAATATACAGCTGCCATAATCATTTCTCCTCTCAATTTTCATTTATTTGTCAATTAATATTTAATATTCTACTACATATTTCCAGAAAAATCAAGTATGGGATATATCCCATTTATATTATAATATAATTTTTCTCAGATTTGGTTAAATTTATACAACCAAATTTTGTAATTTGTGTGGTGTCTTCAATTCTTACACCAAATTTCTCTGGTATATAAATTCCTGGTTCATTTGTAACCACCATATTCTCTCGTAATGGCATATCAGAATGATAATTAACATATGGTTCTTCATGAATCTCCATACCAACTCCGTGACCCAAACCATGTATTAAATCATAGCCATGTAATTTAAAATCATTTTCTACCATTTTGGTAAGTAACCTTGTATTAGCTCCATCTTTATATTGTTCCTGTGTTTGAATTTGATTTTTTAATACTAAATCATAAACAGGTTTCATTTCTTCTGGCACTTCTCCTACAAAAATAGTTCTCGTCATATCAGAACAATAACCATTCACTTTGCATCCCATGTCAATGGTAATGATATCTTTTGCTTGTATCTTTCGATTGGTTGGTACAGCATGTGGCTTGGATGTATTTTCTCCGGGAAGCTACAATGGTTTCAAAAGCTAATCCGTCCGTTCTTTGTTTGTAATATTCCTCAATTTCATCTGCTATTTGCTTTTCTGTCATACCTGGTTTAATATAAGATAAAAGATAGCTAAAACAATTATCCGTTATTTCACATGCTTTTTCAATATTTTTAATCTCTTCTTCATCTTTTATCATTCTTTGCTTTTCTATCATATGCTCTGTTTCTACAAAATTATGAATTTTAAATTTTCTAATATACTCCTTATATTTAGCATAAGAAATATCATATTCTTCAAACCCTACATTTTCACAAAATAGAAAGAAATTCTCGTAATCATCTTTTGATACATCATGTACATCATATACGATGATTTCATCAAATAATGTTAGTGTACTATGTACTTGTTCAATATAGCGAGCATCTGTAATATAAATGTTTTCTTTTCTCGTTAAAAGTAATATTCCCTCTGCCTCAATATTGGTTAAATAATGTATATTAACAGGATTGGTTAAGATTAATCCTTGTAAATCTAAACTTGACATTTTATTTCTTAGCCATTGTAACTTAGTATTCATATTTATCTCCCCTTTCGCGTACAAATTTATGCATGGTACATGCCTAATGTAAATATTTGCATTAAAATCATTTTTATTTGTTCAAAAGGTACATACATACTAATAAAAGTAGCTATTACAATAAAAGGTCCAAATGGTATGTATTCATCTGATTTTTTTATTTTGGTTAGCAATAAAACAATACTAAGTATCGCCCCTATTAAAAACGATAATAGTGTGATAATAATGATATTAGATAACCCAAAAAATAGTCCTAATCCTGCCATTAGTTTAACATCGCCAAATCCCATAGCTTCTTTTCCATAGAAAAATCCTCCTAATAAAGTAATGAATAAGAAGATTCCCCCTCCTGCTAACATTCCTAATAACATATTAATGGTAATGGCTACATTGGACAAACCATATAGAAAAGCAAATAAAAATCCAATTTCGAATATGGTTAAATTTAATCGGTTTGGTATGATTTGTAGTTTGAAATCAATGACAAATGCGGATAACAACATGGGTGTTAAAATCAAAAATTTGATTAAATCTAAATTGGCAATTATGGTATTCTCGATACCAAAAGTATAGATTAGCGTTGCATATATTACTGCTGTTAATAACATTAAGATATAATTCGGTCTAAATTTTATCCTATATTCACTTATTATATCTTTTGAAATGACACTTTTATATTCTGGTAATCTTTTATTCGCCCAGTCTGTTAATTGTCCGATTACTAGTCCTATGATACCTACTACTACATAATAGGCAATATGTACATCATTAAAATACATTTTATTACTCCTTCATTTTCTGCTTATATTTATTTTTTATTGTATTCTCTAATGGCCTTTTCCATGCTGTATACCAGAAATCTTTTTTATCTACTGGCTCTACTAAAATTGTGAACATATGACAACGATTACCTCCTATGATGTCGGTAAAAATCTGGTCTCCTACCACTCCTATATTTTCTGATTTTTCCTCTATTATTTTTTGTACTTTTAAAAATCCTGTTCGAAATGGTTTTTTGGCTAAATTTTGATAAGGTATTCCTAATCTTTCTGCTACTTCTTGTACTTTTTCTTTATGATTTGTATTGGATAATATATATAATTTAATGCCTGCTTGTTTCATCCCTTCGGCCCAATGAACTACACTTTCTTCCATTTTCCTATGATAATCTATTAATGTATTATCAACATCTAAAATTAACGCTTTTATTTTATGTTCTTTTAAAAATTCTATTGTAATTTGTTGTACTTTGTCAAAATGGGCATTTGGATATACTATCATTTTTTCCTCCGCTTGTTGAAATATTAAGTATATCTTATCAATTTGCCATTAGTTTGTCAAGAGCCAAAATGTCCGCACTTTCGGGAGTGAATGAGGACGACTTTCGATATTAATTTTTAATAAGTTTATTCTATTTTTTATTTGTAACTCCCAACATCACACAGTCTGTAATTGCATAACAGACTGTAGGTTTGTTGGTCCCCACGAATTGTTACTGCATAAAAAATAGAATAAACTTTCAAATAAAAACATAATTTAGTTTAAGTCGTCCCCATTCACTCTCGGAACTAGTGGAGACATTTTCTATTTGCAAAATCTATGTCTACCAATCGTTACTGTCATTGGTCTTGACCATATCCATTTATTCGTAGCGGTAGCAGGATTAAAATAATAAATTGCCCCATAACTAGGGTCCCAACCATTTAGAGCATCTTGGGCTGCTTTCTTAGCATCTGAATTGGGTGATAAATTAATTTGTCCATCTCTAACAGCATCAAATGCTCCTGATGCATAAATAACTCCTGATATACTATTAGGAAAGGAACTACTTTTTACTCGGTTCATAACCACTGCTCCTACTGCTACCTGTCCTGTATACGGTTCCCCTCTTGCTTCTCCATAGATAAGTCTTGCTAACAAATTGACATTACTTGAATTACTTGAACTTGAGCCAGAAGATGAACTTGAACCATAAATCCCCATTGCTTTTAAGGTTGCAGGTCCTGCGATTCCATCTACTGTTAATCCATTTTTTCTTTGAAAGTATTTTACAGCATTTAGCGTTTGTGTTCCATAAATGCCATCTATGTTTCCATTATAATATCCCCATCTTTTCAACTTAGTTTGTATTTGGGTTACTTCGTTTCCTCTTGAACCATATTTTGATAAAGCTTCTACAGAATTATTTTGAAAAAATATGATACCCACCGTAATAAAAATTGCTAAAAATGCAATCATACCTATGATTATCCTATTCTTATTTTTTTTCAACATAAAATCACCTTAATTATAAAATTTTCTTTTTACTATTTTTATCATTAAAGTAATTTATTATACATTTTGGGAAATTTATTTTCGATTTAAAATTTTATATTTTTCTATATGATTGAAAGAATCAAATTTTTCTGGAAGGATTCTTAAAATAGTCACTTTGTGTAAATATATAGTGTAAAATACAATATATTTATTAATTACTGCTCTTCTTATATTAGCATCTATATCTTTGTTAAAACACTGATACATATATGGATTTGCTTGTAAATCTTTCACTAAAACTGCAAACTTTCTTTTGAATTTCTTTTTAGCACTATTTGAAAACAACTCTAAATTGCTAATACTATCTTTGTAATCTATCTCAGCTAATGGCTCAATCCTAATTTTATATTTTTTCTTAATTGTCTTTTTCTCCTTTCTTCTTGTTCTATTTCTTTAAAAAAGTCTTCAATATCCATTGAATCACCAGTTTCTGCTTGTTTCACTAATTCTATAATAACTTTTGCTTCTTCTTCGCTAAATTCTCTCATATTTCTTACCTCCTTGATTAATATGGTAGTGTAAACTAATTCTAAAATTAATCTGTTTACACCCCTTGTCTT
>CAOKVW010000055.1 GCA_948472955.1 uncultured Clostridium sp.
TACTATAAAAGATAGGTACTCCAGACCTTATGATTGTTTACCACTCTTAATCTGACGGTCGGAGGTTCGAATCCTCTATGGCTCACCAAAACCGATATAAAGAAAGTTATATCGGTTTTTATCATACAATTTACAATTGACAAGCAAAAAAAGTTGTAATATGATACAGGTAAAACAAACAGAAAGGAAGTAAGAATATGGAAATACTTGCAGAAATATTAGAAACAATGATGATAATAGGATTTGGAGTATCATGGCCACTATCCATTTATAAATCTTATACTTCTAAATCAACAAAAGGAAAAAGTATTTTATTTCTATTTTGCATTGCAATAGGTTATCTTTGTGGTATCTTTTCAAAATTAATTTCTCATAATTTGAATTTAGCATTTTGGTTTTATATCCCTAACATACTAATGGTTACCACAGACATCATTCTTTATTTTAGAAATAAAAAAATAGAACAAGGTTCATCCTCAAAATAATAGGAGAAGAAGATTTATGGAAGAAATAAAATGTCCTTACACAGAAGAAATGCTTGCTTCAGAAAATCAGTTTTTAAATCATTTAGAAGAATTTGCAAAGCCACCAGAACAATTAAATTTAAACATAAAAAAAGAGAATTTAGTTCCCATTAACACTTTAGTCCCTTTGACACTAGGAAAAAATAAGGGAGAACCCGTTCCAGTTGAATTAAAAACACGTTTAGAAAAAGAAATTGCAAAAGAAATAAAACAAATGAAGCCAACAAAAGCTGATTATGAAACAGATGTAATTGTTGTTCGGAAGCGGAGGAGCAGGTTTATGTGCAGCCATTGAAGCTGCTGAAAACGGTGTACATGTTTGTATTTTAACAAAAGAAAAATATTGTCAATCTAACACAATTATGGCACAGGGAGGAATTCAAGCGGCAACAGAAGAGGGAGATTCTGTAGAACTACACTTTGAAGATACTATGAAAGGCGGACATTATAAAAATAATCCAAAGCTAGTAAAAAAATTAACAGAAGAAGCTCCAACAGCTTTAGAATGGTTATCTAAGTTAGGCATTACTTTCCAAGAAGAGCCAATATTAGCAGGAGGTGCTTCTAAAAAAAGATTACATACCATTGGAGACTCTACAGGAGCCGCTATTATGAAAGTGTTATCTCGTAAAGTGATGGAATTAGAAAAGAAAAAACTTATCACGATAAAAACCTATGCGGATGTGCAAGAACTCATAAAAGATGACAAAGGAAACATTGGGGGCGTTATTTTTCAACATAATAAAAAATATCAAATTATGAAAGCAAAAGTTGTTATTCTTGCAACTGGCGGTTCAGGAGGATTAAGATATGGTGACCTTAATACATCTAACTGTGATGGGATAACAGGAGATGGTCTTGCTATGGCATATCACGCTGGAGCAAAATTAATTGACCCAGCTGCGATTCAATATCATCCCACTGGTGGTGTATTTCCTACTAATTTTTCAGGAAAATTAATCAGTGAAAAAGCGCGTTCTTTAGGAGCACTTTTATTCAATAAAGAAGGGGAACCTTTAATTTCGCAAGGAAACAGAGATGATATTGTCAAAAATATTTTGTCTGAAATAAATAAAGGAAAAGGAATAAAAAATCCAAGCAATCGTGATGGCGTTTGGTTAGCCATACCATTAATTGATAAAATAAATGGAGAAGGTACCATACAAAAGAAATTGCCAGCACTATACAAAAAATATAAGTCAGTAGGAATTGATATTACAAAACATGCTATTTTAGTGTATCCAACGGTGCATTATCAACTGGGAGGAGTTGAAATTGATGAAAAAGGAATGACCGAAATTCCAAATTTATTTGCAGTAGGAGAAATAAGTGGTGGAATAGATGGAGAAAACCGTTTAATGGGAAATGCACTTTGTACCATTATTGTATATGGGCGTACTGCTGGTAAAGAAGCTGCTAAAATTGCTAAATCGATTCCTTTACCAAAACAGCTATCAATCAGTCATTTAAATAATTTTGCAATATAAGAATAAAAAGTTTGAAGGTTAAAATCCATTAAATATCATTGACAATTGCCACACATAATGATAAAATATGGCACATAGAAAGGAGATGTGGCAATTGAGAAATTTTAATTTAAAAAATGAAGCTGAAACAGTTTTAACAAATAATATAATCAATCTAGTATCTGCCATTCATGAGTATAAAGGGAAACAAACTTTATACATTGAGGCAAATCATGATATTTTAACTAGTTTATTAAATATTGCAAAAATTCAAAGTACAGAAAGCTCTAATAAAATTGAGGGAATCAAAACGACGGATGAAAGAATAAATGCATTAATAAATGACAAAGTAAAACCCAAAAATAGAAATGAAGAAGAAATTGCAGGATATAGAGATGTATTAGAATTGATTCATGAGAATTATGAAAATATGGATATAACACCAAATGTAATACTTCAAATGCATAAATATTTATATAAATATAGTTCTAAAAGTATAGGTGGCAAATTTAAGGATTCTGACAATATAATAGAAGAAACAGATGAAAAAGGAAATAAGAAAGTCAGATTTAAACCATTATCAGCCTTTGAAACACCACGAGCAGTGGAAGAACTTTGTTCATCTTACAATCGTGAAATTCAGGAGAATGAAATTGACCCATTATTCTTAATACCTATATTTATTTTAGATTTTTTGTCTATACATCCATTTAATGATGGTAATGGAAGAATGAGCAGACTATTGACTTTACTATTATTATATAAAAGTGGATATATTGTTGGTAAATATATCAGTATCGAGAAGATAGTAGAAAATACAAAAGAGTCTTATTATGATACATTACAAGAAAGTTCAATAGAATGGCAGGATAATAAAAATAACTATGAGTTTTTTGTTGAATATTATCTAGGTATTATCTTATCAGCATATAAAGATTTTTCAAATAGAGTTGAATATATATCAAATAAGAAAATGACGATAAAGGAAAGAACGGAAACGATAATTAGAAATCACTTAGGTAAAATTTCTAAAAAAGAAATTGCAAATATGTGTCCTGATGTCAGTGTTGGAAGTATAGAAAGGGTTTTAAACGAATTATTAAAAGAAGATAAGATTTTAAAAGTTACAGGAGGAAGGTATACAAAATATATTTATCATAATAAGTAAAAAGATATGTCTAAACACATATCTTTTTACTTAATTCCAAACTTTTGATAAATATCCTTAATATTCTGTATTTCCTGTTTATCAGCTTCTTTAATCAGTTTTATGGTATCAAACCTAGTTTTTAGGGAAGTTCCTTTAGAGGTAACATCTTTTACAATTCTAGTTATCCACATAGCGGGCAACAAAAGTGGAAATTTATTTAAAACAGGAAACTTTTCTTGCATAATTTCCATTTTAGGAAATAGCAACTGAACAAAATAATTTAATTTCCCATTATTTTCTTCAATAGAATAATTAACTCGATTATTCAAATTACGACCCTTTAATATAAAAGTTTCTATCTCATCAAAATCATCTATCTCATCTGTTCCAAACCATTTATAAGCTATCTTTTTAATGTTTTTCGAAAACTCTAGTATTCCTAAATCTTCCAATATCTTATTTAAAGTATCATAATTCAAAACATCTTTATAAAATTCATTATATAAATACACATCTAGAACGTCTTTCGCTGTTATTCCTGTAATCTTAAAATGAATTAGCAAATGGTGAATGCAAAAAACATAGGCATTATTAACATCTAACTGATAAATATTTTCATAATTCTTATATTTTACACTCAAAGGCCAAACATCCTTAAAATAATCAAAGCCTATGATTTCTTTCTTTAAAATCAGTTTTCTATGTAATTCCACGATAATAAAAGGGTCTTTGGTAAAAATCAAATGTTTTTCGTAATTATAATATTTTTGATAGCCCATATCTTTCATGATTTTTGCAGCCTTTTTAAAATTATCAGGTTCAACTAAAATATCAATATCACACATTTGTCTCATATAATTTTGTGGATAAATATCTTTTATCACAGCCCCTTTTACGATTAATGTTTTGATGTGATTTTCCTCAAATGCATTTAATATTTTTTCTATTTCAATCGTTTGATTCGTATCTTTTACAATTTGAGCACTATAATCTTGTGCTATTTGATTTCGTATGGCTTCGGATTTACTATTTTTTTGAGCCCAGTTCTCCAAAAAATTACTAAGTTGATTCACTTTTGCTAATTGGTATAGCTTTTTTTCTTCTATATCATAATCTAGGGTACAATCTTTTTCTAATAAAAAACATTTTACAATTTCTAATAAACTTTTAGCTTCCTTCATTTGTTTTATCCTTTTCTCTCATATTTTTATCTTCTACGATATATTCTTTATCACAAAGTTTTGACACACTGTTTCGATGGGTAACAATAATACAAGTAATATCTTTCATATTTTTTATATTTTGAATGACAGCTTCCTCTGTTTTGCTGTCTAAACTAGAGGTGATTTCATCTAAAATTAGAATAGGAGCTTTACTAGCAATGGCTCTTGCAATCGCAATTCTTTGTAGTTGTCCTTCTGACAGTCCTTTACCTCTTTCCCCAATTTTTGTATCTAATCCATGCTCTAACTGGTCAATAAAAGATTTACAACAGCTTATTTCTAGAGCCTTATCTAAATCATCATCAGAAATATTTGGATTAACAAAAGTTATATTTTCCCTAATGCTACCACTTAAAATTAATTTTCCTTGTGGCACATAAGAAAACATATTTCTGGTATCTACATTAATGGGTTGTTTGCTACCATCTTTTAATTTAAAATAAATATGTCCAGTATCATTTTTGATAATTCCTAAAATTAATTTTAATAAAGTGCTTTTTCCAATTCCAGATTCTCCATAGATAACAATGTTTTCGCCTTTTGTTACTGTTAAATTAATTTGTTTGAAGATTTTCTTATTTTTATAAGTGAAATCAACATTTTCTACGACAATGCTATCCAAATTATCATATAATTGATTACTATCTATTTCATCTACGATAACGTCTTTTTCAATATTTTCTAATTCTATAATTCTTTCCGCAGAACCTATCATATGAAATACATTTTGAACACATCGAGAAAGACTGATGATGGGAGCTTGAATTTGTGTTACTAATTGAACAATTGAGGTAAGTCCTCCTACGGTAATGTTTTTCTTAAACAAATGATAAGCACTCCATACTAACGCATAAATGTAGACAATTTGAAAAGTTGCGTTTAGTCCAGTATTAGAGGCAATGGATAAGCTTCTTTGTTTCATTTGAATATCATATTTTTTATGTTGTAATTCGTCACATTTTTTTAAAATGGGGTTTTCCGCCTGAAAGATTTTAATGACAAGAATATTTTCGAAAACCTCTTTCAAAAATAAACGAACATTACCATTTGCTTCTTGTACTTTTTTATGAATGTTTTTTAAGTATGGTTTCAATAAATTAATGACAACAAATAAAATAATACCACCTAGTAATAAAATACCTACAAATTGCTGACTAATTTGAAATAATAAGATAACAGCACAAATAAGACTGGTAATCATAGATAATATACTAGGAATTAAGGAGACTAACGTATCGATGATAATGTCAACGTCTGAAATAATGCGAGTCATTAAGTCTCCACTATGAAATTTGGTTATTTTTTCGTAATTTCGTTTTAAGATAGTTTCCAATATGTTTTGCTTGAAATTCATTTCTAATTTGGCTCTTGTAACAGCATCGATAGAAGCTAGTATGGCTCTTAAGGTAATGGCTAAGATGGCTACCAAAATTAATTGCAGGATATAGGCTTTTAATTCTGTGCTGGTACCATTTGTTGCGGCATCAATTAGATTTTTAGAGATTAATATGGAATAGATGCTTAAAAACGAGTATATGATGTTGATTACGTTTAATAATATAAAGTTTAGAAGATTTGATTTTGTTTTATTAAAAATCCATTTTATGGTTTTGGTATCTTTCAATTTTCTAGTCCTTTCATTTACATTATCATTTGTTGCTATTCTTCAATCAGATTAAAAGATTTTAAGTTATTGATAAATTTCTCTACCTCTCCTTTAATTGTATCTATGTCAGTATTGTATTTTTTTGATAACTTGTCTGTAATTTCTTCCATAGTTGTATTTTCTTGTAAAAGGTCCCATACAAATTTGGAGGAATCCGTTAATTGTATCATTCCTTGAAATTCGTTTACTAATTTACCTGTGGGAACAGCAACAATGGTGTTTGCAATTTCTCTGGTTACAAACCCTTCTTTAATTTTCATTGGTATTGCCTCCTTTCATGGTATTATACGATAATTCCACTGCTTCTTTACTCATGTCACAACA
The DNA here is from genome assembly GCA_948472955.1 of uncultured Clostridium sp. GTDB lineage: Bacteria > Bacillota > Clostridia > TANB77 > CAG-508 > CAG-269. The sequence continues at coordinate 6,354 of CAOKVW010000055.1, forward strand.
TAACTTGTATATAGGAATTTCTTTTAATATAATATCCATAATATCAAATAATTTTAACATTTGTTCTTTTGACAACTTTTTTACTGTTTGTTCAAAAAATAAAGGAAGAGCTTCTTTGGGTTCTAGTTTCTTAATAGAATTTTTTGTTGCTTGCTCAATAAAACAAATTCCTTTTATTGGTGCTCTTTTATTTTGACTGATATCATGTTTTCCTGAAAATGGTGTCCCATAAGCATAAATACCATCTTCCATAATTCTAATAGCAGGTTTATCATCATTTAATATGTAGGGATTTTTCTCATTTAGATATTTTAACCATAAAGAAGCATGAGTGGATTTTCCTGTGCCACAGTTAGCAGAAAAAAGATAGGCTTCGTCATCTAGTACAACTGCTGAAGCATGTAAAAGACAACCGTTGTAATTTAATAAACCTTTATAAAAATTGGTACCCATTATTAAGTATTCTGCAAATTCATTTGTTAATAATTCATCAAATTCTTTTTCTTTTTTGATAGATTCATCACTGACAGTAATTTTAAAGTCTATTTTTTGGTTTGCTTTGTAGATATATTTTTCTGCTCTTTTATTGGTTGTATTATATTTAGCATTGAATTCTATCATTAAATCTGCAATTTTATATTTCATACTTTAACCCCTTTGAAATATTATTTTTGATTCTTTATATTTATTTTACTATATAATTATCTTATTTGTCTATCGTTTGTGTGATTTTTATTATAAAATAAGACAGAGTGCACTCTGCCTTAAATTATTATAAAAATATTAAATTTATTAACCTACTAAATACCTGTATCTACGTCAGTGGTAGTATTTTCAATAGGACTTGCGGAACCTTTGGTAGCAGATGCAGGCATTGGGAAAACTTGCATAGCTAAATCTAATTCACTCGGTTTGGTTGTTGCCATTAATATTACCTCCTTTAATTTTACTAGTCCTTATATTTATAATTATAACAAAAGTAACTTATTTTGTCAACCAAATTATGTAAAATAAAACAGATTTTACCTTGAATTCTAATGTTTTCTATGAAATATTAAAATTGGATATAATTTAAAAGAGCAAGCAATGCCTGCTCTTCTGAGTTATATGAAAAATTTTTTTACCGGCTTTAGTCTGCCGCGTCCAGATCCAATACAAAAGAAAGCATTGGACTGTAAATAATCTTTTTGTTTCCGTCAGCATCGAGAACTTCTGCATAAGAACGGCAGGTAATCGTTTTCTTGATTTCCCAAGCAGCTTGAGAAAATTTCAAAAGGCAAGTCCAGGCCGCACTACCAGTGGTAATGCTTTCGGTATTCTGGGCGGAATGTACACTCTCGTTTCCAAGAATGCACGTATCTTCGTTGACAGGTTTATCGGTGAATAGAATTCCCCATTCACATTTCTGAAATCCTTTGGGGATTTCAGCTGTCATGAAAACTGCGACTTTCAGTATTTCTGGAAGCAGTTCAAATCCTACTCCAGGAAATGAGATAATAGGCTTTTTTTCCACAGCCACATCTGAAAAGGTGGCCTTAAGAGTCATATCGTTCTTTGCATAGAACGAATAACTCTCCTGAGAGGAAATGAGTTCCTTTTTCTCATTAATCCAACCAGCAAAATAATAGCCAGGCGGGGTTATCGTGTTAGCGGTTACCCAAGCTCCGTCCTTAACTCCATCAGGAGTTACATCGTCAGGATTTTGAGTAGTTATTGTTCCACCCTCCACTTTGATTTTGTGGAGTTTGGGTTTTGCAGATGGTTCCTCAGTTGTCGCTGGCGATGGTGAAGGAGCCAAAGATGGTTCCGTAGATGGTTCCCCAGTTGCCGCTGGCGATGGCGAAGGAGCCAAAGATGGTTCCGTAGATGGTTCCTCAGTTGTCGCTGGCGATGGTGAAGGAGCCAAAGATGGTTCCGTA
>CAOKVW010000056.1 GCA_948472955.1 uncultured Clostridium sp.
GCATTAAATCCTGATACATCTCCTCCATTAGCTAATATTCCTACTTTTTTTAACATTTTAAATCCTCCTTAAATGTGCTTCTATTTTTATTATTATATCAATAATTAAAAATTTTACAACAGTTTCCTATGATTTTTTATTTTATATCCAAAAACTTTTTCCAATACACTTGAATTTCTTTTATTTTTAGTATAAGATAGGAAAGAAAGTATGAGATTACATAGGAGGATTATCATGCCAAGAAAAACAAAAGAACAAAAAGAATTAGAAAACAAAACAGAAAAAGTAACAAAAAAAGCTAGCACGAAAAAAGAATCAGTTATCTCAAAAAACACTAGCACTAAAAAATCAACAACTACTGTTACCAAGAAAACAACCAATACAAAAAAAGGTACCACAAAAGCGGCTTCAACCACTAAAAAGAAACCATCTACAACAGCCAAAAAAGCACCCATAAAAAATAAGACGACAACTACCAAAAAACCTACTACTAAGAAAAACTCCTCTCCTAAGAAAAAAATAGATATTGTTGAATATTATGATTTGCCATATCGTTACAATCAAACCGTTATAAAGGTTTTAGCACAAACGCCAACCAATCTATTTATTTATTGGGACATCTCGGATGCAGACAGAAAAAACTTGAAAAAGCAATATGGAGATGACTTTTTTGAAACAACCAAGCCAATCCTTATCGTTTACAATGATACTTTAGGTTATCATTTCGAAATAGAAATTAATGATTTTGCTAATAGTTGGTATCTACATGTTGCAGATAGTAAATGTGATTACCGAATTGAACTAGGACGACGCCCTATTGTCAAAACCGAAAAATTAGATACGGATTATATTTATATTACTACCTCCAATGAAATCGAATCCCCTAATGACAGAATTTTATTAGATAACCATCAAAAAATGGTTTATTTTAAAAATGTCAAAACACAACATCTTACTGGAAAAACTCTATCCTCTATTTCCTTAATTCGAAATATGGGAAAAATATATGATATTTATGATTTTTATCGAGAAATCTATCAAGAAGAGAATCTAGAAGAAATCTATCTTCCTTCTTCTGGAAATCCTTCATCAAAATTAAAATGAGACAAAAGGGACATGGGGACGTAGATAATGTCCCCTTTATCAATTATCAATATTGATTTTTTCTACTTAAATATTTAGGGACATTATCTACGTCCCCATGTCCCCCTTGTCTCAAAACAAAGGAGAATTATAAAAATGCAAGAAAAAAAAGGATATGTAAGTTTTGTTCTTCACGCCCACCTTCCCTTTATTCATCATCCAGAAAGTGATGATTACTTAGAGGAATCTTGGCTATATGAAGCCATTTCAGAAACCTATCTTCCCTTATTAACAAACTTTCAAAAACTAGTAGAGGAAGGCGTCAATTTTAGAATTACGATGTCAATGACCCCTCCTCTACTTTCTATGTTAGATAATAAATTATTACAAAGAAAATATATCAAATATTTAAAACAATTAATTGAATTATCCAAAAAAGAAATTAAAAGAACCGCTCATGATGAAAGATTAAATCAGCTTTCTCATTATTATTTCGAGCGTTATTCCAATGACTTACATTTATTTAAAGAAGTGTATCATTGCAATTTAATTGAAGCTTTTAAACATTTCCAAGACATCGGCGTATTGGAAATTATTACTTGTGGTGCTACCCATGGTTATTTTCCTATTTTATATGTCAACGAAAAAACAGTTAAAGCTCAAATTGCTGTTGGTGTACAAACCTATGAGAGATATTTTGGAAGAAAACCTCGTGGTATTTGGCTTCCTGAATGTGGTTATGTTCCAGAAGCAGACAAATATTTAAAACAATTTGGCATTGAATATATCATTACCGAATCTCATGGCATTCTATATGCCAACCCTACTCCTATTTATGGCACATTTGCTCCTATTGTTTCACCAGAAGGCGTTGTAGCTTTCGGACGTGACATGGAATCTTCTAGACAAGTTTGGAGTTCTATTAATGGTTATCCCGGAGATTATAATTATCGAGAATTTTACCGTGATATTGGTTATGAAGCAGATTACGACTATATTAAACCTTATATTGCCCACAATGGTGTCAGGGTACACACTGGAATTAAGTATTACAGAATTACTGGTGATAGTGATTTTAAAGATTATTACAATCCACAATGGGCTATGGATTCTGCTGAAAAACAAGCTGGTCATTTCTTAGACAGCAGAACCTCACAAATCAGTCATCTTTCACAATATATGGAAACACCACCTATTATCCTTTGCCCTTACGATGCTGAACTTTATGGTCATTGGTGGTATGAAGGACCTTATTGGTTATATATTTTATTTAAAAAAATTTACTACGATGACTGTAATTTTGAACTAATTACCCCATCGGAATACATTGATAAATATCCTAATATACAAGTCTCTTCCCCTTGTCGTTCTAGTTGGGGTTCTAATGGTTATAGTGAGGTATGGCTAAATCCATCTAATGACTATGTTCATAGACATCTCCATGTAGCAGGAGACCGCATGTGTGAGTTAGCTTCTCTTTTCCCTAATGCAAAGGGGCTAAAGAAAAAAGCATTAAATCAATGTGCTAGAGAATTGCTTTTGGCACAAAGCAGTGATTGGCTATTTATCATAACTAATGGAACGATGGTGGATTACGCCAAAAAAAGAATTAAAGACCATATCGGAAGATTTACCAAATTGTATGAACAATTGAAAGAAGATAAAATTGATGAAGATTTTTTGAAAGACATTGCCAAAAAAGATTGTGTCTTTCCAGATATTGATTATCAAATCTATTGCTAGAATATGGGACATGGGGACGTCCCCATGTCCCAATTGCACCAAATTTTCCAATCCGCATAGTATAATGTATAAGTTTTTAAAATTTAGTAGATACTAGTTTTATTGGAAAGGGGAATTGGAATGAAATCGCTATGTATTAAAACAAATAATTCTGATTTACTAAATTATCTGCTAAACGAATTACAAAATACAGACTTAAAAAACATTTGCTTTTCAGAAAACGAATTTAAACTTTACAAAAACATTATTATTCATTATTCTGGTAAAGACGAAAATCTTTTTTTATCTAAAATATCCTCTATGTTGTGCTTTCTTGTAATAGATGAACTAGAAGAAACTCTATTAAAAAGGCTGATGATGCAAAATTATTTTTACTTTGATAGTTCCGAAAGAGATAATATCTTAGCGATTTGTTTTGATATTATGACAGATGATTTTACCAATCTTTTTGATAAAAAATTTAAAATTTTATATGATATTTTTTACCAATTTTTATCTACACATAAATCAATCGTATTAAATGGATTTATCAATTTTAGACTAAAAGAATACTTATCTTTTTTAGATAACATCGTAAATGAAGCTGTAAACAGTTTTGTCATTGAAAAAGAATATCTTGAATTCATTTCCTTACTCAAATTATATATCAACTCTCAAGCTTGTGGATGTGAGATGGTGCATATCATTTTTTCTTCTTCAGAATCTATCTTACTAGATGAAAACAAGAATTTAATTGTAGTTACCGATGATATTTTTAAAGCAAAATATTTAAGTGATATTAGTTTCTCATCCAATGATTATATCTTAAATTCACTACTTACTCTACTCCCTAGAAAAATTTACATTCATTTAGTAGATGAGGATAACAATGAATTTATTAATACCTTACAATTAGTGTTTGAAAATAAAGTCAGTTTATGCAAAGATTGCAATATTTGTAATTTATACAAAGTCTCCCACAAAAGTTTAAATAGAAAAATTCCACATTCAGAACATTCTTAATTCTGAAATGTGGAATTTTTTATTTACTTAATCGCACTAATTGCTTCATTAAATCCTGGTAATAGAATATTTAATAATTCTTCATCTTTAACTATTTCCCATTTTCCGTCTTTTTTCTCTACTTTAATAAATTGATTAGAAGTTACTGTCTGTATTTCATCATTTTTTAATTCTTCAACTAAGTAATTTGTTGCCTCTTGCTCTCCTATATTTTGACCAGTAATTGCTAACTTAAACATTTTTTGCATACAATTACTCATGATAGTTTTAAAATCTTTGTTGGTAATTTCTATTTCAACATTTGCTGTATTTCCTTCTTCCTTTATATTAATAATTTTCCATTGTAATTTATTAAAAAATAATTTCTGAGCTTCTTCCTTAAAATCTTCCTCTTCTGACAAATCAGAAAACATTATTTTTCCTGATTTCAAATCACTTAACATGCTTTCTACTGTCTTCTTTGGTGAATCTGACATTAGAAACACACATGCCAAAATAGCAATTAGAACGACTACTGCCACTGCCACACCTATGATAATTCTATTATCTATCTTTTTGATTTCTCCCTTTATTTTTTCAAATTTCTTGTTAGTATCTTTTTTGGACGTTTCTTGTTTTTTTGTGTCCTTTTTTCCTTCTGTTGTCGATTTTTTATCTGCTACTTTCTTTTCAACCTTTTCTGTTGCCTTTGCATTTTGTTTTTCTTCCATAATAATCCTCCTCATATTTCTTTTTATAGTTTGATTATATCTTAACAAAATACAATTTGCAACACTTTTTAACATTTTTTTATTTCACTATTTTTACATGGCTCCATTAATACCACTTGCTACAATTTCCTTCATATTCTCAATCAAATCATCAATTTCCTTTGGTGTCACAATTAAATTATAATCATTGGGAACTAAAGCTTCCTTTATCTCCTCATAATTATCCTCCTCCTTTAATTGATTCAGATAATCATTTGATTTTGCTTCCTTTTGTAATTTCTCGATGAATAAATCCAAGCAATCATTCACCAAAACAGCAGTCTCTACTACGGTTGGAATACCAATTGCTACCACTGGAACCCCTAACGTATTTTGACTAATCTCACTTCTTGTATTCCCTACTCCTGCACCTGGAACAATGCCGGTATCTGACAATTGAACAGTACTACTAATTCTTTCAATGCTACGAGAAGCTAAAGCATCAATCACCACCACTAATTTAGGATGAATATTATCTACAATTCCTTTTAAAATTTCAACAGTCTCAATTCCTGTTGTTCCTAAGACTCCTGGCGATATGGCACTCACCATTCTAGTTCCTTCTTCTACATATTGTGGTAAATAGTTTATAATATGTCTGGTAACCTCTATTTCATTAATTACTTTGGGACCTAAGGCATCTGGTGTCACGTAAATATTGCCAAGCCCTACTACTAAAATTTCCCCTTGGCTGTCTACATGATTTCCAATGACTTGTTTTAATTCTTTGGTTAAGGTTTCAGCTGCTTTTTGTATTTCCTCCTCTTGTGCAATTTTTAGTTTTTTAATATCAATCGTGATATAGTTTCCTACTGGTTTTCCAATCGCCTTTTCTCCATTTTCATTGGTTATTTTTACTCTCTCAACTTTGATATTTTCGTCGATTTCTTCTTGATTTACTTCAATTCCATCAATTTCTTCTAATTGATTGGCTTTTTGATAGATTTCTCTTCTTTCGGATGCTAAGTCTGTTCTAAAATTAACAACTGACTTTGTATCTCCTTTATTGGATATTCTCTCATTTTCTTCATTCAACATAAAAAACCTCACTTTCTTATCTTTATATTGTGAGATTTTTTATGTTTTTATTCAATTATTATGCTGTTCTATCTTTTTCTTCTTGTTCTCTATATGCATATTTTTGTCGCTCTGATAAATTTATAATTGGTGCTGTTTGTACACTAATTCTTTCTTTTAATGGTTTATCTTTTCTTTTATCATATCCATTTGAATCAGTACTATATTGACTTTGTATATACTCTTTTTCTATATTGGCTACCATCCATAAAAATTGTTTTGTTTCTGAATTATCTTCATGTTTAAAATCAGTATTAGCAATAAAATTTCTTAAAATATCTCTACCTTTTGATACACTTTTATAAGATAATTGACCTAAACTTCCTATTCTTGCATATAAAAATTGTAACATTTCGGTCTTGTCTTCTATTCCATGACATTTCGTGTTAATGTTTCTAGCTAATGAAATATCTTTCTCTTTTATATTTTCAATATAATTTTCGACATTTTTTTCTTTCATTTCACTTATTATATATTCCAATACACTTGGAGAAAATCCTTCTCCTATATCTGGTAATTCATATTTATCAAGTTCTTCTATTAATTTTGACAACTGATAAACTTCATTGATTATTTCTGTATCACTTGAATTGTTAGAATATTGTGCCACTCTTGTTTCTAATTGTCTCCATATTCTCTTTTCTTCTATTTTTAAATATACAGAATATAAAAGACCATCTTCATTACTTAAATCTTCCATATTCTGAGCAATTCTTTTTACTGTTTCATCATCTAATTTTTTACCTTCTTGCAAGCTTCTTATATTTGCTTCTACAATAGGATTACCTGGAACATTTTCTGTTCTTTTCATATAAGCTATTAAAGAATTTCTATGAGCAAAAGCATCCTCTGGTGTCTTTATGTTTTCTAACTCTTGTAAACGTTTTCTGTCTGCTTCACTCATCTTTTTAGTCTTGTCTTCTGTCTTACGATAATCCTTGCTAGAATCTTTGTACTGATTGATATATTGCATTATTTCTTGTGTTAAAGTTACCCCTTCTTTATTTGCCACTCTTTGTATTTTTTCTTTTGCTTCACTTTTTGCTTTATCTATCGCATATTGACTTTTCGCATTTACAATTGCAATTGAGTTCATTGCCTCTTTAATCTTATGAGCAGCATTTTTTAAATCTACAGCTCCTCTTTTTACATTGTTATCTGTTAATGAATTATGGATTTTCCCTACTAAAATTCTATTTCCTTCGGAATTTAAAATAATAGAATATTCTATGTTTTTGTCATCCATTTTTTTAGAAAATATTTGTACATCTATTTCTTTATTTTCTTGTTGTTTCTCATTATTTATTTTTCCTTCTCCTAATAATAAAGTCTTATTTTTTGTTTTTCTAAAAAGATTTATTAATCCCATCTTAATCTATCTCCTTTGTAGTAAATCAATTATATTATAACACAAAAATAGTAACCAAAATATATCATTTTCGTTACTATTTCATTAAATTTATATTACTCTTTCTGTAAGTATTTCTTCAAAAACTTACCCGTATGGCTTCGTTCGTTGGTACAAATTTGTTCTGGTGTCCCAACAGCCACCACTTCTCCTCCATTATCGCCACCCTCTGGACCCAAATCAACGATATGGTCACAAGTTTTAATTAAATCCAAATTATGTTCAATCACAATAATGGTATTTCCTGTATCCACTAATCTCTGTAAAATATCAACTAGCTTATGAACATCTGCAATATGAAGACCTGTTGTTGGTTCATCTAAGATATACAAGGTTTTTCCAGTTGCTCTTTTTGACAATTCTGTGGCTAGTTTCACCCTTTGTGCCTCTCCTCCTGATAACGTAGTGGATGGTTGTCCTAGCTTGATATAGCTAAGACCTACATCATATAAAGTTTGCATTTTTTGCTTGATTTTTGGAATTTTATCAAAAAATGTTAAAGCTTCTTCTACCGTCATATCTAGGACATCAGCAATGGTTTTTCCTTTATATTTTACTTCAAGCGTTTCACGGTTATAGCGTTTTCCTTTACACACTTCACATGGCACATAAATATCTGGCAAGAAATGCATCTCAATTTTGTGAACACCATCACCATTACAACTTTCACATCTTCCGCCTGCTACATTAAAGCTAAATCTACCTTTTTGATAACCTCTCATTTTAGCTTCTTCTGTACTAGCAAAAATATCACGAATTAAATCAAATACCCCTGTATAGGTTGCTGGATTAGAACGTGGTGTTCTTCCAATTGGAGATTGGTCAATATTGATGATTTTATCAATATGTTGTAGACCTTTAACCCCTTTACATTTTCCCGGTTTTTCATTGGAACCATTTAATTCTTTGGCAACCGTTTTGTATAATACCTCATTCACTAAAGTTGATTTTCCGAGAACCAGAAACACCTGTTACACAATTAAATACGCCTAATGGGAATTTTACACTGATATTTTTCAAGTTATTTTCACTTGCCTCTTGTATTTCAATTACTTTGGTTTTGGTGTGTTTTCTTCTCGTTTTTGGTACAGCTATTTGTTTTTTTCCACTTAAGTATTGCCCCGTAATGGAGGCTTCTACTTCTTTTATCTCCTCTGCTGTTCCCTGTGCCATCACTTGTCCACCATGTGTTCC
>CAOKVW010000057.1 GCA_948472955.1 uncultured Clostridium sp.
CCTTGTAATATTCTGTGGATAACTATTTTTATTTTTTGTTAGTCTGAACAGTAACAAAAACCAACATTTTCTATCTTTTTTTGCTAAAAAAGTATTGCAAAAAAACCACTTTATTGTTATAATTAAGAAGAAAGAATAGAATAGTTTTGTAGACCTGTCCCCAAAGTATCCAAAAAGGGATAATTGGTGCCTGTCCCAAAACACACCCAAGACACATAAAAGAGATAAGGAGAAACTAAAAAATGATAGAATTTAGAAATGTAGTAAAGACATATGACACCGGAACAAAAGCGGTGAAAGCAGCTAATTTTGTAATTGATAAAGGAGAATTTGCATTTTTAGTAGGAACATCAGGAAGCGGAAAATCAACTCTTATCAAATTGATATTAAAAGAAGAAGAACCAACGTCAGGAAATATTATTATTAATGGTAAAGATACGACCTTTCTAAAACCAAGTCGAGTACCTTATTTAAGAAGAAGTATGGGAGTAGTATTCCAAGATTTTAGGCTTTTGCCAGATAAGACAGTTTATGACAATGTTGCTTATGCGATGTATATTGTAAGGGCGACACCAAGACATATTAGAAGACAAGTGCCAATGGTGCTTTCTCTAGTGGGACTAAGTGGTAAGGCGAAAATGTATCCACATGAATTATCAGGTGGAGAGCAACAAAGGGTTGCGTTAGCGAGAGCTTTGGTGAATAACCCATCCATGTTAATTGCTGATGAGCCAACAGGAAACTTAGACCCAGATACAGCTTGGGACATTATGAATTTGTTGAATGATATTAACATGAGAGGAACAACGGTTGTAGTGGCAACACATGCAAAAGATATTGTGGACCAAATGAAAAAAAGAGTTATTCATATACGCAAGGGCGAAATAGTCAGAGATGATAAAAAAGGTGGTTATGATTGTGAAATATAACAGATTTGGATATTTAATTGGAGAAGGATTTGGAAATGTATTCAAAAATAAGAAATCAACAGGGGCATCGCTTATGATTATGTGTGCCACGATGGTTATTTTTGGAATCTTTTTAATCTTGACAGAAAATATCAATCATTTTGTACAAGAGGTTGAGTCTGCACAAGGGATACAAGTTTTTATCAACAACGATGCAACCAAAGAACAAATCGATGAGATTGAGAGAAAATTAAGAGCTTTGGATGGTGTTAGTACTACCGTATATGTCTCTAAAGAAGATGCTTTAAATCAGATGAAAGAGAAATTTGGCGACAAAAAAGATTTGTTAGCTGGTTACGAAGAAAATAATATTTTTCCAGCTTCTTATGTAGTAACTTTAACAGATTTAACAAAAAGCAAAGAGGTGCAAGACCAAATTTTAACATTTGATAATATTAAGAAAATAACCAGCAAAGATGAAACAGTTAGTACGTTAATTAATTTAGCCAATGGTATTAAAATTGTAACAGGAGTGATTTTAATTTTATTAATCATTATATCTGTATTCATTATTTCTAATACTATCAAGTTGACGGTTCATGCTAGAAGAAAAGAAATTTCAATTATGAAATATGTAGGAGCAACCAATAGTTTTATTAGATGGCCATTTATTGTGGAAGGTATGATAATAGGAATATTTGCTAGTATTATATCTATTACATTAGTAGGAATGGCGTATAGTTTTCTAGCAAAGGAATTAGTGAATAATCCATTTATGCAACGTATTAATATGAGTCTAGTAACTTTTGGTGATATGTTTGAATCGATTATCTTTGTTTATATGTTACTAGGAATTGGAATAGGAGCTATTCGGAAGTGTGATTTCGATGAGAAAATATTTAAAAGTATAAAGGAGAAAACATGCGAAAGATATTATGTGTTGTTTTAGCCTTCATCATTAGTAGTTTTAGTATCTTTTCTTGTGTACAAGCAGAGGAAATGACAGACTTACAAACACAACAAGAAGAATTACAAAATCAGATTACAAATGCTACAGGAGAATTACAAGGAGTACAAGAAGAATTATCTGAAAATCTTCAACAAGTGCAAAAATTAGATGAAAAGATACAAGCTTCACAAGCAGAATTAGAAGAATTAGATACTAAAATTACAGAACTACAAAAGCAAATGGATGAAGTAGAAAAAAAGCTAAAAGTAGCAGAAAAAAGATACAATCAGCAAAAAGAAATATTAGAGGTAAGATTGGTGACGATGTATGAAACCAGTGATACCCAATATTTAGATGTTATTTTAAGTTCTAGAAGTGTTTCTGATTTCTTATCCAATTATTTCCTAATTACAGAATTGACAAACTATGATACCGAATTATTAGAGGAAATGAAGGAGCAAAAAGATGAAATTGAATTAACCAAAAAGAAATTGGACCATGCCAAAGAACAATATGCAACGATTAAGCAAAATCAAACGAAAACAGCCAAAATTTTAGAAAATACAAAAAGTGTAAGAGAAAATTTCATTACGAAATTATCGGAAAAAGAACAAGAAATTCAAACGCAAATTGATGAATATAATACAAAATTCGAAGAGGTTAATAAAGAAATTTTAGCACTTGCTTTGCAAGGAATTGATACACAATATATAGGAGGAGAATTGGCATGGCCAATTCCAGGATATACCAGAGTTACTTCCAAATATGGTATGAGAACGCATCCGATTACAGGCGTTTACAAATTACATACAGGGGTAGATGTGAGTGCACCAATGGGAGCAAACTTTGTAGCTGCCAATGACGGAATTGTTACCAAAGCAGGTTATAATGGAGCTTATGGTAATATGGTAATCATCGACCATGGTGGTGGTGTTTCTACTTTATATGCACATGGTTCCGAAATTATGGTACAAGTAGGAGAAACCGTAAAACGTGGTGAGACAGTTGTTTTAAAAGTTGGTTCTACTGGCTATTCCACAGGACCACATGCTCACTTTGAGGTAAGACTAAATGGTGAAGTAACAGACCCAATACCATATATTACAAATGGTATGGTGCCAACCACACAAAATCAAAATAAAACAAATGAAACAGCAGATGAATCAAAAACGAATACAACAAATGAGACAGCAGAAAATAAAACCAATTAAAATAGGAGGAACTTATGAAAAAGTTAGGATTAAAAATACTAGGAATACTTATCATGACTATCGTTTTATGCCAAAGCAATGTGCTATTAGCAGTATCACAAAATGATTTAAATGAAACCAATAAAAAAATAGATGAAGCAGAAAAGGAATTATCGAATATACAAAATGAAAAGTCAGACACCGTTAAACAAGTAGAACAAATAACAACTCAAATATCTGAGTATCAAACTCAGATAGATGTTTTAGATGGTCAAATTTCAGATTTAAATACCAAGATATCTGAATCACAAGAACAATTAAAAAAAGCAGAAGAAGATTATAGCAAACAAGAAGAATTATTAGAAGCTAGATTAATAGCTACTTATGAAGCAGGAGAAACGTCTTATTTAGATTTCATTTTATCTTCTGAAAGTATTACTGATTTAATTTCTAATTATTATCTAATCACAGAAGTAGCAACCAATGATACAGAATTATTAGATAAGATTCAAAAACAGAAACAAGAAATAGAAGAAGCCAAACAAAAATTAGAAGGAAGTAAAAAAGAATTAGCCACTTCAAAAGCTAGCAAACAAAGTGTTACCACACAACTAAAAACCGCACAAAAAGAGAAAAACCAACAAGTGGCTAAATTGTCAGAAGATGAAAAACAGACACAAGCAGAATTAGAACAATTTGAAGCAGATAAAAGAGCCATTGCTAATCAATTAGCAGCGATAGCAAAACAAGAGGCGGCAAGGCAACAAGCAGCGGCACAGAAAAATAAGCCATCTACTACAGGAGGAAATGGTGGCGGAAAAACACCTTCTTCTAGTGGAAATAGCGGGGGAACCTCTAATACGGTAACAAATGCAGGTGGATTTATAAGACCTGTTAGTGGTTATGGAATTACTTGTGGTTGGTATGGATATGCTGGACACACTGGAGTTGACTTTAGTGGTGCTGGAATATCAGGAAGACCAGTACTAGCAGCCAAAAGTGGTACCGTTGCAATATCTACAGCGCTAACCAATGGTAATGGAGGTTATAGAAGCTATGGAGAATACATTGCCATTAACCATCATGATGGTACCATGACTTTGTATGCACATGGTGCACCTGGTTCAAGATTAGTAAGTGCTGGTCAAAGTGTTAGTCAAGGACAACAAATTATGAGTGTTGGAACAACAGGAAATTCAACTGGATATCATTTGCATTTTGAGGTATGGTTAAATGGTGTTAGAGTAAATCCAGCAAATTATTTATAATATAATGAAAACGAATACATATAATAAATATAGAAACTTTTAAGAAGAAAGGTTGGTAGAACTGAGTGAATGGGAAGGGAATGAAAAAGAATGGAAGAGAAGAAAAGATTTAAAATTTATAAAATTATCATGCTAATTATATTGGTATCATTCATCACATTTTTATGCACATCGATAGGAATGTATCAATATTTTATCCAAGAAGAAACAGCCAACCAATCTATATTTAAAAGTACATTTGCTTCTTCTGATATAGATAAAACACTAAGTAAGTATAAATCTATTATTGACAAATATTATTTGGGTGAAATTGATGAAAACAAATTAAAAGAGGGAGCTATCAAGGGCTATATTGAAGGATTAGAAGACCCTTATACAGAGTATATATCCAAAGAAGACATGCAGGATTATTTAGATGATACAATGGGGAATTTTGTGGGAATTGGTATCTATATGGTAAAAAACACGGAAGCTAATAAAATACAAGTATTAGCACCAATCAAAAACAGTCCAGCAGAAAAAGCTGGTATCTTACCAGGAGATTTAATCATAGCTGTAGATGATATTCAATACACAGGAGAAGATATGTCAGTAGCTTCTAATAAAATCAAAGGAGAAGAAGGAAGCAAAGTAAAAGTTGAGATATTAAGAGGAACAGAAACCAAAACTTTTGAATTAAAAAGAGAAAATATCAAAGTCAATCCAGTAGAAGGAAAAGTATTAAGCAATCAAATTGGTTATATTGAATTTTCTTCTTTTGACGAAGGAACAGCAGAGGATTTTAAAGTAGAATATGAAAAACTACAAAAACAAGGAATTCAATCTTTAATCATTGACTTAAGAAATAATGGTGGAGGAATTGTAGATGAAGCACTAAAAATAGCAGATTTTATAACAGAAAAAGGTTCTAACCTATTATATGAAGTCGATAAAAACAATAAAGAGGAAGTCAAAAAATCTGAAAAAGACCCCATTATCCATTTACCAATTGTTATTTTAACTAACGAAAATACAGCAAGTTCATCTGAAATATTGGCAGGAGCCTTAAAGGATTTAGGAAAAGCAAAAATTTGTGGTACCAAGACATATGGGAAAGGTGTGATTCAACAGGTATTAACTTTGCCAGACGGAAGTGGGCTAAAAATAACCTCTGAAAAGTATTTAACACCAAATAAAACAGAAATCAATAAAATAGGAATTGAGCCAGATGAAAAGGTAGAATTACCAAATACGGTTAAGAATGTTTTGTTAGTAGAGGAAAAAGATGATACCCAATTACAAAAAGCAATCGAAATGTTAAAATAGAAAGGATACAATATGAACTTACCAAATAAGCTAACCATATTTAGAATGATATTAGTGCCTATCATGGTAATCATTCCTTTTTTGGGAATAAAAGGAGAATTTTTGAGGGTACCAATTGAATATTGGCTCATAGATGGCATTTTTATACTAGCGTCTTTAACTGATAAATTAGATGGCTATCTAGCAAGAAAAAATGACCAGATTACAACTTTTGGAAAGTTTTTAGACCCATTAGCCGATAAAATTTTAGTGTTAGCAGCTATGATGATGTTAGTAGAAATGGATAAACTACCAGCTTGGATACCAATTATTGTATTAGCGAGAGAATTTTTAGTGTCTGGTTATCGATTAGTTGCTGTTGAGAAGGGGGGCAAAGTGATTGCTGCTTCCAATTGGGGTAAATTGAAAACGGTAACTCAAATGATGGCGATTACTTTAGCTCTTGTGGATTTACATGCTTTCGGAGAATGTTTTACAGGAAATTTAACAGGTCTAGAATTTGTATTTAATTTGATTGTGACAAGTATGATGCTGATCCAAACTTTTGCAACCGTTTTTTCAGGTATGGATTATATGAAAGGTTCTAAAAACTTAATTATGAAAGAAATACCATGATTTGTTTTTATGCAAAGAAAGAATGGGCAGAGTAATAGTTACTCCGCCCATTCTTTCTTAAATAAGTTTGTTTTTACTTTTCTCCAAAAAGTTTCTTGTTGTGTTTTTTGTCCTTGATTAATGATGTTAGTGATGAGAAATCAGGTTTATTTCTTGTATAAAAAATTGTTTTTCGTGTTTTTTTCTCTTCAAAAAACAAAAAACCTGATGATTTCTTTGTGTCTGTTGACCCTTGTAGAATCAATGCTATCAACCTCCTTTTAAAAGAAAAAACAGTGAAATAGTAGAAAAGTAAAAACTTTTTTCTACTAGAAGATAATAAAAGGATAACATTTTTTTTATGATTATTGCAAGATATGTTTGGCAAGTTTACATTAATAAAAGTGTCCCCACTGGTTCTAGGAGTAAATGGCGACACTGATAAATTATGCAAAGAAATGCCAAGAAAATTCTTTACGAATTTCCTTGGCATTATCCATAAATCTCTCAAAAAGTGGGAGATGTCTTATTCTTCTTTTAACTGCAGACCATTTTCTGCCAACAACGCTTCCAACTCAGCAATTGTCTTGTCTCCAATGCATCGTATTTTTTTGAGACTAGACCGAGTTTGATTCGTTAAATCTGCTACAGTAAGGATTTCACAATATTTCAATTTTCTCCAACGAGGATGAATTCTTTCAATAGAATGTGAAAGAAATTCATTTTTTTCAACCGCTTCAATCAAAAAGAGACCAAATCTAGCAGAATTAATGCTCTTAATGGTGATGGTTGAAAGTATCTCTCCGATTTTAATTGGAAGATTATCAACTAATTTCTCGGAATTACAGTTAAACAATTCAAAGAAATTTACGATTTCTCCAATTGCAAACAGATTAAGAGAATGCAAAGAAGAAAGTTGATATGAAATTTCCCCAAAGGATTCACACCATTCTCCTTTTATCATGGAAGCAAGTTGTAACTTCCGAATGTCTAGAAAGGTGATTGGCTGATTTGATGGTGACTTAAAAGAAAAAACAAGATTTCTTTGATTGTCTACAAAGTCATACCGACAATCATTGATACGTAATACTTTCATAAGAAAGACCTCCTTATTAATGGTGTACATAAATTATAACATATAAAAAAAGAAAAGTAAAATAAAAATATTTTGAAAGATACTTGACAAAATACGTTTTCTGCCGTAATATAGTAAAGAACTTTATAAAACGAGAGGAGAATTACGATGGAAGAAAAAGAAGTAATATTAACACAAGAGGGATATGATAACTTAGAAAAAGAATTAAATTATTTAAGAAC
>CAOKVW010000058.1 GCA_948472955.1 uncultured Clostridium sp.
AATGGCATAATATACAAGCCAAAAAAGGAAAAGCAGATGCAGCAAGAGGAAAAATCTTCACAAAATTAGGAAGAGAACTACTAATAGCAGTAAAAGAAGGTGGAGCAGACCCAGCGGGAAATTCAAAATTAAAAAATGTCATAGCAAAATGTAAAGCAGCCAACATGCCAAATGACACCATCAACAATGCTATCAAAAAAGCGTCAAGCAGTAATGAAAACTATGAAGAAATCATATACGAAGGATATGGACCAAATGGAGTAGCCGTTATTGTAGAAGCAGCTACTGACAACAAAAATAGAACCGCAGCAGATGTTAGACATGCCTTCGACAAATCAGGAGGAAACTTAGGAACCAGTGGATGCGTATCTTATATGTTTAACAAAAAAGGTATCATGGTAATTGAAAAAGAAGCCACATCCATGGATGAGGAGGAATTAATGATGCTTGCTATTGAAGCAGGAGCAGAAGATTTCCAAAGTCTAGAGGAAATTTATGAAATTGTAACCGAACCATCTGACTTTACAGCTGTTCGTGAAAAGTTAGAAGCAGAAGGCTTAGCGTTTTTAGAAGCAGAGGTACAAATGGTTCCAACTACTACTGTAGCTTTAGATGAAAAAGGAGTAGAAAAGATGGAACGACTAATCGAAAGATTAGAGGATTTAGATGATGTCTCTAACATTTATCATAACTGGGAAGAATAAGGAGAAAGGGTTATTTATCTTTTCCTGTTAAATAGAAAGTCAAAAGGAGAAACAAAAATGAGACAAAAGAAAAGTAGTAAAATAATAATGATTATCATAATCATATTAGTGATATTAATTTCATTAGCAGGAATTACCTATACTTACTTTGCAACAGACACCTTCAAAGCGAACAAAGAATTATTTTTTAAATATATGCTACAAATGGGAGAAGAACAAGAAGGTTTTATAGAAACGGAATTAAAGCAATATTTTGAAAAACAAAAAAATACGCCCTATTTAGATGAAGGTAGTATCGATGCGAATGTGACAGCCTCTAGTGGTCAAAAGCAATCTGAAAAGCCAAATAGTATGAATGTAACTTTTGACGGACAAGTAGATACAGCCAATTCTCAAGTGATACAAAATATTAGTTTAAATTATGCAGACAATGTAAAATTTCCATTTGTTTATAAGCAAATAGGAGATACCATAGGCTTTCAAACCAATCATATAGGAAACAAATTTATTGCTGTAAACAAAGAGAATCTGGAAACTGATTTAGTTTCAGGAGATAAATCAACCAATCGTACAAATGGTCTTGCAAAAATCCAAGAATTTATGGAGATATCTTTGACAAAACAAGATTTGCAACGTGTCAAAGATATGTATTTTAAAGTGTTAAACGAACAATTACAAGATAGTGATTTTAGTAAAATAGAAGAAACCGATAGCAAAGGATACCAATTAACATTAGAGGGAGAAAAACTAAAAAGTTTGTTGGTAAAATTGCTAGAAGCCCTAAAAAATGACCAAGCAACCTTAGATAAAATAAATGAATATGTCAAAGTTCAAAAAAATTCCTTAAAAGTCACAGCTAGTGTGATTGATAACAAAATAAAAGATATTAATAATAATGTAGAATTGAACCGTGAAAAATTAGAAATAATAGTATATCAAGCAAAAGGAAGGACAACTCGACTTTTGGCTAAAACCAATCAAATGGAATTGAAATTAGAAAAAGCAATAACAGGGAATGACCAACAATATCATATTGAATGGCAAAACACTGATAATAATCAAACAGAGAAAATAGCATTTATCACAAAATTTGCAGGATTGCAGTCTATGCAAAATATTACAGAAAATCATGAACTAACCTTAGAAACAGAAAAAATCAAATATCAATATAATTATCATAATAATGTAGAATTCACAGAAAGTACCAATATAGAAACTTTTAACAATAACAACAGTTTGCTGTTAAGCCAAACAGAAGAGGAGCAAAAAAAGGAATTCTTAAAAGCAGTTGTAGAAAGAATACAAAGCGTAAACAAAAGCCAAATGGAGGAATTAGGATGGCAAGAAAATGAAAACCCATTACAATATGTAATTCCGCAATTCTCAACGTATTTTTCCGCATTAAATACCGTAAATACCAGTACTGATAATATGAGCGAGCAAGAAGTTAGTACGTTTAATGCTTTATTCGAAAATTATCAAAGTACCAATTTAAAAGGCGTTACCGTCAAAGGATTATTATCTACCATTCAACGTAACAATGAAACACAGGAAGACGAAAGTAGAAAAATCAAAGAAATTCATTTTGACGGAGAAGAATATGAGGTAACCGAACAAAACATAACCTTACTAAAAAGTAATGTTGAAACAGAAGAAGCCTATCGAGTAGAATTCGAAAAAGATGAAGATACAGGAATCATTTACAGAGCAGTTATCAATAAAAAATAAGAAAAAGAAATAGAGTCTTTTCAAATTAAGTTCTAAATGTAAAAAAAAAACATATATTATATTTAATATATGTTTTTTTTGTTTTTTGGTATGTTTTGGGACAGACCCCATCATACCCCTTTTGGTTACTTTTGGGACAGGTTTACAATTAACAGTTTTTAATTGTAATTGCGGAGAAAGACAAACTAGCTTCTTAAAAGGTTGTAAAAGGTTTCTTGGTAGAGGAGGTAAAAGTGAGAGAAATAGAAGAAATATTAAGATATTTTCCCAATCCAATTTATGTACTGCTAAAAAATACACTGATTCAAGATAGAAACTTACAAAGAAATTTGCAAGAAATAAGGATTAGGGTAGAAAGACCAATTTTACTAAAAACAAGACAGGCAGATGTTATCATTGATTATCAAATAAGCACAAATGAAATTTTGCAGATTTTAGAAAAGCTTTGCGAAAATTCAATTTATGCGTATAAAAATCAGATATGTCAAGGATTTCTAACCGTTAGAGGAGGGCATCGAGTTGGAATCACAGGAACAGCAGTAACAGAAGGAA
Organism: uncultured Clostridium sp.; assembly: GCA_948472955.1. GTDB lineage: Bacteria > Bacillota > Clostridia > TANB77 > CAG-508 > CAG-269. The sequence continues at coordinate 2,985 of CAOKVW010000058.1, forward strand.
ATAACATATTAAATGTAAAATATGTAACCAGTTTAAATTTCAGAATAGCCAGAGAAATTCTCAATTGCAGTAAGAATCTATTAAAAGACATTATTAGGATAGAAGATAACAGCATATACAATACCTTACTGGTTTCGCCTCCAGGCAAAGGAAAAACCACGATGCTAAGAGATATCATTCGAAATATTAGCAATGGGATTCAGGGGATTCCTTTTAAAGGAATGACTTGTGGCGTGGTGGATGAAAGAGGAGAAATAGCGGCCATGTATAAAGGGATACCACAAAACGATATTGGAATGAGAACAGATGTCATAGAAAACATCAGTAAAGCCAAAGGCATGAAAATGCTAATTCGTTCTATGGCACCAGAAGTAATTGCTTGTGATGAAATCGGCTCAAAAGAAGATATACAAGCTATCCGGAGAAGCTATGACAGCGGGAATTAAAGGAATATTTACCATGCATGGAAAATCGATGGAGGATATTAAAAATAATTCACCAGTAAATTGTTTGGTTGAAACAAAACAAATAGAAAAAATAATTTTTTTATAATCAGAAGTTCTAAAACAAAAAGGTCAAGAATATAATATATAAAATAAAGAATGTGACAAGAGGCGCGCCCCTTTTTGTCACAAAATAGAGAGTAACATAGAAAGCTTTTGAAAGAAATGAGGTAAAAATGCAAATTATAAAATATTCCATGCTATTTATTATTTTAGTAGCATGTAGCCTAATAGGACGATATTTATCTAGAAAATATATCATAAGAGTAAACGAATTAGAAGAAATGAGAAATGCCTTAAATATGCTTCAATCAAAAATTAAGTTTACCTATGAACCAATACCAGAAATATTTGGAGAAATTGCACAAGCCACTTGTAAAAGTGTGGGACAAGTTTTTCGTTTAGCCAAAGAGAATATGGCAACCAATACTGCCAATATAGCATGGGAAAAAGCGGTAGAAGAAAGTGAGAACAATTTAATCCAAGAAGATAAATATGTATTAAAAACATTATCAAAATTATTAGGACAAACAGATGTAGAAGGGCAAATAAGTCAAATTGAAATTACACAAAAATTTTTAGAAACGCAATTAAAAGAAGCGCAACAGCAAAAAGAAAAAAATGAAAAACTCTACAGCAAATTGGGAACTACCATAGGATTAGCGATTGTTATCATTTTATGCTGATTTTATGCTTTAGGAGGGAATGAAATCAATATGGATATTAATTTGTTATTCAAAATAGCAGCCATTGGAATATTAGTTGCTGTATTACATCAAGTTCTAGTAAGAGCAGGAAGAGAAGACCAAGCTATGATGACTACTCTAGCAGGATTGGTAATTGTTCTAACAATGGTAATTAAGGAAATAAGTGGACTATTTGACACAGTAAGAACAGTGTTTAACTTATAAACCTATAATGGTGTGGGCACTTTGGGACAGGCACTATGTAGCCATAGTGGGTAAGTTTGGGACAGGCACAGACTATCCATTGAGGTACTTTTTGGGACAGGTCTAATTGTCCAGGTCGAGGAGGTTGGAAGGACAAGTGGAAATTATTAAAATAATTGGTATTGCTTTGATTGCTCTTGTAATTATCATTTTATTAAAACAATATAGACCAGAATTTGCAATTTACATCAGTTTGTTGACAGGTATATTAATTTTATTACTAGTAATGGATGAATTAAAAGGAATTATTGCACTATTACAATCACTAGCAAATAAGGCATCTATTAATAGTACTTTTTTAGCGTTATTAATAAAAATAACAGGGATTGCATTTTTATCAGAATTCGCAGTTAGTATTTGTAAAGATTCAGGAGAAGGAGCAATTGCTAGTAAAATTGAAATAGGAAGCAAAATTATTATCATATCAATGTCAATTCCTATCATTTCCAGCCTATTAGAAATTATATTAAAAATATTACCTACATAATATCGAAATAAACCTGTCCCCAAAGTAGCCAAAAGGGGTATCATGGTGCCTGTCCCAAAAGTAGCCAAAAGGGGTATCATGGTGCCTGTCCCAAACTTACCCCAAAGAGGAGTACAAATGAAGAGAGTAATTGGATTTTTAGTAATTGTATTAATTATCATCGCATGGCCAGTGAAAAATGTGTATGCCAGTCAAGAAGAAACGATGGAAGACCAGAAAAAGGATTTTGGCATAGAAGAATTTTTGAAAAATTCAGAGGAATACACAGGCGAGTTTTTTCAAGATATCGATATAAAAGAGATACTAAATGCTGCGATTCAAGGAGAGGTTGACAATTCGACTTTTGCTAAAAGAATGTTGAATTTGCTGGGCTCTGAGGTAGTGACAAGTTTTAAAGCTATTGGAAGCATTTTAGTAATTATTGTGATACATAGTATATTAAAAGCAATTAGTGAAAGTTTGGAAAATGATGGAATTTCTAAAATGATTTATTATGTACAATATATTTTAATTATTACGATTATCTTGGCTAATTTCTCAGACATTATAAAAATGGTACAAGACACCACAACAAATCTAGTAGCTTTTATGAATATGCTAGTACCCTTGTTAATTACCATGATGATGTCAACAGGAAGCATTGTGACAAGTGGCGTAATAGAGCCTATTATTTTATTTACGATAAATTTTATTGGAAATATGATACAAGATATCTTAATTCCGTTTCTGATGATTTTTACAGCTTTAGTCATACTCTCTAAATTATCGGAACAAATAAAAATAGACAAGCTATCCAAATTTTTTCAGTCTGGAATGGTATGGTTTTTAGGAATTGTTTTGACGATATTTGTGGGAGTGGTTTCGTTGGAGGGAACGATGGCGAGCAGTGTAGACCGGCATTACAGCCAAAACAACAAAAGCGGTTGTTAGTTCAGCCATTCCAGTGGTAGGCAAGATATTGGGAGATGCGGTAGACACGGTTCTTGGCTGTGGTGTGGTTTTAAAAAATGCAGTAGGCTTAGTTGGTGTTATCATAATTTTAGGAATTTGCATCGTACCAATTATCAAATTGGGCGTGTTGACTTTGGCATATAAATTATTAGCAGGCATAACACAGCCGATTGCAGATGATAAAATAACAGGGCTATTAGAACAAATCGGAGATATTTTTAAAATATCCTTAGCTATTTTAAGTAGTATTGCTTTTATGATTATTATTGGGACAAGTTTAGTTTTAAAAATATCCAATAGTGGCATGATGTATCGATAATTGTGCTTGTAGCACAAACAAGGAGAATGCAAATGATAGAATTTATGAGTTCATGGATAAAAGGGTTAGGATTAGCCATTGTCGTAGTATCCATTTTAGAAATGTTATTACCCAATAATAAAACTAAAAAATACATACGAATGGTAATGGGAATATATGTGTTATTTACAATAATAGCTCCTTTTGTATCCAATCAAGAAATTTTTGATATAAATGATATAAAGATAGACTCTTATACCACCGCACAAACTAGTACAACAGTTGACCAAAGTTCGATGAATGAACGAATCAAACAATTGTATATACAAGAATTGGAAAAAGATATTAGCAAAAAGCTGGAGGAAAAAGGATATCAAGTAACTGTCTGTAAAGTAAAAGCAGAAATATCGGATAAAGAGGAAGAAACCCCTATTAGTAAAATTAAGATAAATGTTCAAAAGTCGCAAGAAAATGTAAATGAGGCAAAAGAAGAAAACGAAGAAAATTTAGAAAATGAAATGGTAACACAAATTCAAAAAATAAAAACAATTGATACCTCTATCCAAAAAGATAATACAAGACAAGGGGAAAAAACAGAAGATGCTAAGAGTAACAAAATCAATAAGTCTGATATTCAGAATATCAAAAAGTTTTTAATAGAAGAATATGGGGTGAGTGAAAAATGTTTGGAGATAAATTAAAAAAAGTTGTCAATTCAAAAGAAGAGGAGGGAGGGAATGAGAAAAGAAAAATTGAAAATTTAGTTTTCTTTGTGGTATTGCTCATTATAACAATTGTCATTATCAACATCATTTGGAAGGGGAATAAGCAGGTAATCAAACAAGAAAATAATACGACAACCAAACAATTAGCCAACCGTGAAATTCATACCAATGCAAGTGATAATACAACTACCGATCATTTAACAGAAAAATTAGAAACCATACTCTCTAAAATGCAAGGAGTAGGAGAAGTAAAAGTATTTGTGAATTATTCAGAAACCAGTGAAGTAGTGGCGATGTATAATGAAACCACCAAAACCAGCAATACCGAAGAAAACGATACATCGGGAGGAACTAGAAAGATACAAGAAACAGACTCCCAAAGGGATATTATTTACCAAGAAGAAAATGGAGAAAAAACACCCATTACACAAAAAGTAATTCAACCCAAAGTAGAAGGTGCTATCATAACTGCTAAAGGAGCTACTAGTGCAGAGATAAAAGCCAATATTATACAAGCTGTTGAAGCAGTGACAGGATTAGCAACACACAAAATTCAAGTGTTTGAAATGAATTAGGAGACTAACTATTAATTGTCAATAGATTTGTTAAAAATTTTTTAATAAATTTA
>CAOKVW010000059.1 GCA_948472955.1 uncultured Clostridium sp.
ATAATGATATGACACCATTTAAATCTGTTTTTAATGATATGTATGCAAAAGATATCTCAAAAAAAGTTCGTTCCAGTTTGCTAACAAAAGCATCAAGTGGACGAAATATCAAATCTTTTTTACCTTATGGCTATAAAAAAGATGAAAAAGACAAAAATATCATTTTAGTAGATTATGAAGTCTCACCTATTGTTCAAAAAATATTTGAAATGTATTATGCAGGAAATAATAAAACTGAAATATGTAGATATCTAAATAAAAATAAAATACTAACACCACTTGCCTATAAAAGAAAAACGACAAACTATTATAATCCAAATAACAAAACTAATTTATGGAGTACAACCATGATTTCTAAAATTCTTAGAGATAGAATTTATACAGGAGATTTAGTACAACATAAATATAGCAAATTGAATTACAAAACTAAAAAAATTATTGATGTACCAAAACAGCAACATATTATTATTGAAAATAATCACAAACCAATCATTGATAAAAATATTTTTAATAGTGTTCAAATTATGCTTGATAAAAAATTAAATGAATGGAATTATACCGCTTCTTCTGCTCATTTGTTACAAGGGCTAGTTTTATGCAAAAAGTGTAAATCAAAAATAACCTATAATAAAAATCATGGAAAATATTTTAGATGTGTTTGTTCTTCTTATAAAAGAAATGGTAGCAAATTTTGCTCAAATATCCATTTAAAAGAAGATACTCTAATTAATAGTGTAATTAATAGTCTAAAAGAAAATATTGCTAATTTTTTAAAATATGATGAATTAGAATATATCTGTCCTAATACAAAAAGCAATAATAAAAAATTAGATTATTTAAATTCTAAAATAACTGAAAAAGATAATTTAATTCAATCTTTGTATGAGGATAAAGTAAAAGGAATTATAACAGAAGATTTATTTATTAAACTTTCTAAACAATATGAAACAGATAAGAAATCTTTACAAAATCGAGTCCAAAAGGAAAGAACAATTAGCAAAAATATGCTAAAAAAAGAAGAATTACTTACTAATACAAAAGAATTATTAGAATTTAATGAAAATAACATAGATAGAAATTTGCTTTTAAAATTAATTGACAAGATTGAAATAGATGATAATAATATTGATATTTATTATAAATTTAAAGCTATTTAATATTGTAAATTCACTTCAAACTTGCTATAATATACTCATAATAAAAAGAAAGGAGCTGATATTTATGTCTGAAGCACAAATCCAAGCAATTAAAGATGTTATAAAAATGACACCACGACTTAATACAGAATGTCTAAACTCTATTAAAATTCTAATGGAAAAAGCCATTGATTCAGAATTATTAAGACTAGAACCAACTGTCATTTTAGAAAACATGGATATTACAGAGAAAGTAATGTATTTAGACTATTTAACAGAAAGCAAAGATACCAAAGAAAAAGAACTAAAAAATGCAGTATCTTTTGAAGAAATCTTACAAAGAGAGGGGTTGACCTATGATGATTTACAAAATAAAAATTAGACCGAAAGCTCTCAAATTTATTGAAAAACAAGATAAAATTCAAAGACTACGAATTTACAAAGCAATTTACAACCTGCCAAATGGCGATATAAAGAAAATGGTAGGTTGTAAAAATGAATATCGACTTAGAATTCGGCGATTATCGAATTATTTATGAATTAAATCAAAATGAACTTATTATTTTAATAACAAAAGCAGACAACAGAGGACAAGCCTATAAATAACACAATTTCTTAATTTTAAAATCTTAAATTAAACTCTAAATCAAATTTTATTCAAAAGAGTTTATACTACTCCCAAACCAAACGAAACCCATGGTTCTTCTAACCATCTCCACTTGTTACAAGGGTAATTAATGGTAAGAGGTCCATATACTTTTTGATATTTATCTTTTAAATCCTTTACCATTTTGCAATATTTTCTATGCAAGCAAAGGGCTTTTTCATCCTCTGGGTGAGTATCAAGATATAACGCTAATTCGGTAATAGCAAAATCATAGCATCTAATTTGTTGTATCATTTCTCTTCTAGCTTCACAATCCACTGTTCTTTCTTCTTCACATTCGCAATGGCAAGTACATTTTGGCTCCATCATTTCGTGGCAACCACAATTTCTATTTTCTTCTAACGACATTGATTACACCCCTTTCCAATTTTATTTGTTTCCTTAATATATTTCATTTCTTCCATATCTTGACATGGAACATAAGGGCTAACTAATTCAGGGAAGATAGTTCCCATTTTCAAGCCAACACATGGTTTGAAGGTTTTATCCATATATTGAAAAGGTACATAGCTTTGTGCTAACATTGGGTTTTCTGGGAATACATTATACTCTTCATCAAAACCACAATCACAACTATTACTATAATCTTCATAAGAAACTACATCATTACATTGATGTTCTATCATATCATTTTGTAATTCACATGAATCATTTTTGTAACTATTGTTCATACAATAACATTTTCTTCTAAACATCTTTTTTCCTCCTTTTACTACATAATATGATTTATTTCTTAAAATGCCACAAAAAAGATTATGATTAAGTGCAATATTGATTTTTATTAAAAAGTTGAACTATTTTTTATGAGTAACAATTCGGGGGACCAGCAAGATTACAGTCTGTTATGCAATTACAGACTGTTCGCAGCCTAAGAGTTACAAATAAAAAATAGTTCAACTTTTAAACAAAAAAGGAATTATCTTATAATTCCTTTATATTTCAATAAAATTATCGTTACAAACATTCAGTAAGCGGTTCATAATAGCAATGCCTAGACCTTCTTTTTTAACACCTTCTATGAATAACATGTCGGGAGAAAGGGAAGAGGCTTTTTGTAAAGAAGAAAAAAGTTTTTTCATATATTCTTCTAAATTATTTTTAGAGGCAATACCTATTACATTTTGTATGCCAGTTTTATTTTGATAAAATTCAATATTCTCGGTACAGCAAAGAACAGTAGAATTTGTGTAATGCTTGCTTAAATCAAGGATAGTATCTATTATTCTTTGGTTATTTTCGCTATAAACTAAGGTTGATTTAATCGATAACTGATAATGCTCCATTTGGGAGCTAGGCAAATGATGATTTTTATCTTCTTCTAATATGACATCACCACAAACCTCTTTTATCTGTTCTGGTGTAATAAATCCAGGTCTTACAATATGAGGGATATTGTCAATTACCCTTACAATCGTTGATTCCATTCCGATTTTACTTTCACCACCATCAATGGCAAAATCTAATTGGTCAGCAAATTCATTTATAACATTGGTTAACTCAGTTCCACTAAGTTTTCCCGAAATATTAGCACTCGGAGCAACAATAGGCACACCAGCTAATTCCACTAGTTTTTTAGCAATACTACTATCTGGCATACGAATTCCTACTAAATCTGAATTGGCTGTTACAATATCGGGGACGATTTTTTTTCTTTTTAAAATAAGGGTGAAAGGTCCCGGAAAAAAAGCCTCCATCAGTTTATGTTCCATAGGAGAGATGTCTTCTGCGATGGTTTCTACCATTGCCATACTACTTACTAATAAGTTACTGGGATTTTTTCTGTTTCTTTTTTTTATGGCATAAATTTTTTCGACTGCTTTTTCGTCTAATCCATTTGTACCGATTCCATATACTGTTTCAGTAGGGAATAGCACAATTCCACCATTTTTTAAAATGGTGGCTATTTTTTCTAATTCGTGTTCTTGGTAACCATTTCGTACGTCTAAATAATTTTCCATGTGATAACCTTCTTTTTGTTTATTTGTTCCATTATACAATGGATAGGGATTTTTTTCAATAATTCGTAAAAATTTGTTGTAAAAAGAGATATAACATTATATAATAGCATAAATCTTACATTTTGGAAATGTGGTGTGAAACATGAAACAAAAAATAAAAGAAAAATTATTGGAACTAGCAGACCCAAAGTACAAAGAATTTCATAGTGGGCTATGCCCAGGAACGGACAACATAATAGGAGTAAGAGTTCCTGTTTTAAGAAACTATGCCAAAGAATTGGCAAAAGAATACCAAATAAATGAATTACTAAAACAAATTGATAACCAATATTATGAAGAAATCATGTTACAAGGAATGTTAATAGGATTGGCTAAACAAGATTTTAAGACGATACAAAAACAGATAGAAGAATTTGTACCTAAAATTGATAATTGGGCAGTTTGTGATGTTTTTTGTGCTGGTTTAAAAGTAACGAAAAAGAAAAAAGAAGAAATGTGGCATTTTATCCAAAAATATTTGCTATCAGACCAAGAATTCGAAATCCGATTTGGGGTAGTTATGATTTTAGATTATTACATCGAAGAAGATTATCTGGAAAAAGATTTTAAAATTTTTGATGCTATTACCAGTCAAGCTTATTATGTGCAAATGGCAGTTGCTTGGGCGATATCCATTGCTTTGATTAAATTTTATGATAAAACAATAAAATATTTGGAAAATGCTAAGTTAGATAATTTTACCTATAATAAGGCACTACAAAAAGCAATCGAGTCGTATCGTATCACAGATGATAGAAAAGAGAAATTAAGGCAAATGAAGAAAAGGGTATAATAAAATTAGAAAAAACTATTTTCTAAAATAGATTTTTATGATATAGTAAGAACACACAAAAAAAGATAAGGAGAAAAAGAATGAAAGAAGGAAGAAAAAAGGCTGAAAAAACACAAAAGCCAAAAAAAAGGATGTCAAAAGAAGAAACTCAAAAAAAGAAAAAGATCATAACAAGAACTTTTTTTGCTATGATAGCTATCCTAGTAGCTATATTTGTAGCACTCATCGTAAATGATTATATCATATTAGACAATAAAAAGACGAACTTAGTCATTAACAACAACAACATCACCGCAAACTTGAAAAATGATATTTTAATAGAGGACAACATGATTTATCTTTCGAAGCCAGACATAGCCAATTTTTTTGACCCCTATATCTATGACGAGGAAGAAAACAACCAAATTGTAACCACTTATGACAAAAAAATAGCAGCGATTGGCTTTGAAGAAAATAGAATTACTATAAACGGTTCCGAAAAGAAAATCTATGCCCATGCTATTAAAAAAGATAATGTGGAATATTTGCCAATTTCAGAAATGAAGGATGTATATGATATTGAAATTCAAAACATAGAAAAGACGCATGTCATAACGATGGATTCATTAGACAGAGAGCAAAAAAGAGCAATCGTATCTTCCAACTTGCCAGTTAAAGCTACCACAAATATCATTGCTAAAACAACAGACAGAGTCAAAAAAGGAGACAGTGTTCTTGTCGTATCATCTGATAAAGGATATACCAAAATTCGAACCGAAAATGGAAAGGTTGGATATGTTAAATCAGACAAATTAGAAAATGAATATGTGGTTCGAGAAGCTATGGCAGAAGAAAAGCAAGTAGAGGGAAAAATCAATTTAATTTGGGATTATTACTCTGTTTATGGTTCTGCACCAGATAGAAATGGGACAAGCATAGAAGGAGTTAATGTTGTATCACCTGCCTTTTTCTATCTAGATGAAAAAGGAAATCTAAAAGAAAATATTGGAAACAAAGGAAAAGCTTACATTGAATGGGCTCACAAAAATGGTTATAAAGTTTGGCCAATGGTTTCCAATGCAGAAGCAGCTCAAAAGAGTTTATCCATTACCTCCAATATCATGAATAGTTATGAAAAAAGACAAAAACTAATAGAAACTATCGTAGATGCTTGTGTAAAATATAAATTAGATGGTATCAATGTGGATTTTGAAAACATGAAACAAGAAGACAAAGATGTATATTCTAGATTTATCATAGAACTAACACCTAGACTAAAGGAAATAGGATTGGTTACATCTGTTGATGTAACAGCACCAGATGGAGGAGAAACATGGTCTATGTGTTTTGACAGACATGTCATAGGAAAGGTAGCAGATTATATTGTATTTATGGCATATGATGAATATGGTGTTTCTAGCACAAAACCAGGAACAACAGCAGGATATGATTGGGTAAAACTAAGTTTAACGAAATTTTTACAGACGGAAGAAATTGAAGCAGACAGAATCATTTTAGCAGTTCCCTTTTATACCAGAGTATGGACAACCGATAGCAATGGAAAAACAACGAGCAAAACTGCTAGTATGAAAAGTCTAAACGATATTTTACCAGAGGATGTAGAGAAAAAATGGGATGACAATTTAAAACAAAATTACGTAGAATATACAGAAGATGGCAATAAAAAACAAATTTGGATAGAAGATTTAAATTCTTTAAAAGCTAAAATATCATTGATTACTGATAACAATTTAGCCGGCATTGGATGCTGGCAAAAGGGAATGGAAACAGATGATGTTTGGGAAATGATAAAGGAAATTATTCATAAATAAAAAGAAAGCAGAAGAAGCAGTATATAATTTATTATTGGCTACTGTTAGTTTTTATTAATAGTTACCAGAATAAACTTTTAAACATAATATAATTAGTCAAAAAAATGAAAAAAACCTCAAAAACTGCTTGACATTGCGGAATTTGACGTATATAATACTAAAAAAGCACATTTTGGAGGTATACAAAACGCATATGCAAAATGAAAATGTATTTTATACAACAAATCAATATTCTAATTTAACAGACGAGCAGATAGTATCTCTAATCAAGCAGGGAGATGAAAAAGCCTTATCTTATTTATTGGAAAAATATAAAAACTTAGTCAATATAAAAGTAGGGAAATATTTCATCATAGGAGCAGAAAGAGAAGACATCATGCAAGAGGGGATGATAGGCTTATTTAAAGCGATTAAAAATTTTAAGGAAGAAAAGCAAAATACTTTTAAATCCTTTGCCAATATTTGTATTGAAAGACAATTAATAACCGCTATAAAAAGTTCTAATCGTCAGAAGCATATGCCACTTAATTCTTACTTGTCTTTAAATACCGCAGCTTATGACAATAACGAAGAAGACAGTGTGGAATTAATTGATACCTTTGACAGTAAAACGATAGAAGACCCATTAGAAACAGTCATGAAAAAAGAATATTATCAAGAAATTGAAAATGCAGTCAATAAATCATTAAGTAAATTTGAGAAACAAGTTTTAGACAGATTTATGAAAGGAGAAAGCTATATGACAATTGCACAAAAACTAGATTCTCCCGTTAAATCAGTAGATAATGCGATTCAAAGAATTCGCAAAAAAGCAGTGAAAAATATGTTTAATGAAGAAGATTAAAAGAAACAAAAAGAGTTGTTAGAAATAAAAATCTAACAACTTTTTAATATTATTATGGGGCTTCCAACGGGAATTGAACCCGTGACCTCTACCTTACCAAGGTAGC
>CAOKVW010000060.1 GCA_948472955.1 uncultured Clostridium sp.
TATCATTTTCATGAGATATTTTCTTAGGGTAATATTATCACAGATTAATTACATATTATGAATGACATACCTTGCTTTTTTCCTTAATTTATAGTAAAATAAAAAACGTAAAAGTGAAGGAATGATAAATAAAAAAGCTAATAAAATATAGAAAAAGCAAGTTAAAAGGGAGTGGATTTCTTGGAAATTGAAAACCAAATCAAAGACTTAAAAATACCAGAAAGTAAAATATTATATCAAGAGCCAATGAGGAAATATACGACCTTTAAAATTGGAGGACCAGCCGAATGTCTAATCAAAATAGATAATTTAGAAGAATTAAAAAAAATCTTAGAAATAGTTAATAACAATAGTATTCCGATAACCATTATAGGAAATGGTAGTAACTTATTAATATCAGACAAGGGAATCAAAGGAATTACTTTGATGATAAAATTAGAGAAAATCGACATTCGAGAAAAAAACGATACCATACAAATTACAGTAGGAGCTGGTGAGAAAATAGGAAAGCTAGCCCAAATATGTTTACAAAACGAAATCACAGGATTAGAAGAATTATCAGGAATACCAGGAACCATAGGTGGAGCCGTTAGAATGAATGCAGGTGCCCATGGCAAAGAAATGAAAGATATTACAAAAAAAGTAAGATGTATCGATTATCAAGGAAAAGAAAAAGAATTCGCAAACGAAGAATTACAATTTGACTATAGAAATAGTAGATTTAAGAGAGAAAAATATATTATCACAGAAATAACCTTACAGTTACAAAAAGGAAAAAAGGAAAAAATCAAGGCAAAAATGGAGGAATATGCAACTTATCGAAAAGAAAAGCAACCAATGGAATATCCAAGTGCAGGAAGTACATTTAAAAGGGGAGCTGATTTTATAACAGCAAAATTAATTGATGAAGCTGGATTAAAAGGGTATAGGATTGGGGATGCAGAAGTGTCAACCAAACATAGTGGATTTATTATTAACAAGGGAAATGCAACAGCGAAAGATGTATTAGCATTAGTAGAACATGTTAAGAAAACAGTATATGAAAAATTTCAAAAAGAAATTGAATTAGAAATAGAAATGATGGGAGAAGAATAGATAATATTTTTTTGACAAGGTAGACCTGTCCCCAAAAATACCAAAAGGGGATAAGTGGTGCCTGTCCCAAAACATACCAAAACACAACTCAAAAGAGAGTAGAAGGGAATGAAAATAGAAGAATGAATGGTTTTTTACAGTGGTTTAAATCAAGCAATAAAATGAAAAGATGGATATTTTTAATATTAGTAGGCATTTTGCTTGCCTGCTATGGATTAGCAGAAATACTAGTAATGAAGGAAATCTCTTTCCAAGAGGTTGGAAAAGTAGTAGTTATATTTGTATTGGGATTTATTTCTATTGTACTAGGACTTATTTTCTTAAATAAAAGAACCTTAGAAGTGTTGATTGAATCGACAGATGAGCGTATGGACAATAAAAAAAATGTAAATGTAAAATCATTGATTTTTGATAAAAAGATATATGACCAAGGTCCTAATATTGTTGTAATTGGTGGAGGAACAGGATTAAATACGGTTCTTTCAGGACTTAAAAATTATACCAGTAATTTGACAGCAATTGTAACGATTTCAGATTATGGAGAGGGTGCTACCAATTCAAGAAAAGAATTAGAGGTATTACCGTTAGGAGATGTAAAAGACAGTATAGTTTCTCTTGCTTCCAAAGAGGGAGAAATCGACAAATTATTTAACTATGAATTTGCAAAGGGAAAATTAAAAGGTCTTAGCTTTTCTGATATTTATTTTTCAGCTATGAAGGAGATTAATGGCAACTTTGAGGATTCTGTTATAAAAAGTAATGAGGTATTCAATATGATTGGAAAAGTTATACCAGTTACTTTAGATGAGATGAAGATGGTAGCAGAATTAGAAAATGGCTATATGGTAGAAGAAAAGTCTAGAATACAAGAGGTGGTATCTGAAAAGGTAACACAAATTAATCGTATTTTATTAAAACCATCTAACTGTAGACCTGCACCAGGAGTAGTAGAAGCAATTAAAAATGCAGATTGTGTTATTATTGGACCAGGTAGTTTATATACCAACGTGATTCCAAATTTATTAGTCAATGGAGTCGCAAAAGCAATCAAAGAAACAGCAGCGATTAAAGTATATGTAAGCAATATTATGACAGAACCGGGTCAGACAGACAATTATAGTGTATCAGACCACTTAAATGCCATTATTGAACATTGTGGAAATGGAATTGTTGACTATTGTATTTACGATACAGGAGAAGTGGTGCCAGAGTTTATTAAAAAGTATAATAGAGAAGGGCAAGATTTAGTAGAACAAGATATTGACAAGGTAAGAGGGGTTAAATTTTTACAAAGAAATTTATCTGTGATAACTAATGACCTTATAAGACATGACCCTAATTTAGTAGCTGCTTCTATTATTGAATTGATTTGTGATGATTTGAAATATCAAGATAAACAAAATGACCCACAATATTTAATGTTAAATACAAAATTAAGAGAAGAAAAAAGAATTGGTAAGATTCAAAAGTCTATGAAACGAAGAGAAAAACGAGAAAAAGAGGGAAGACCAGTAAAAGTACCAAAAGGTAAAAGCAAGTTTAGAAATAAGTATAGTGAGAGAATACAGTCGATTCGCGAAGCAGATGAAAAGGCAAAGATAAGAGCAGAAAAGGAACAAACAAAAAGAGAAAAGAAGGAACAAGTTAAAAAAGAGAAGCAAGAGGCTAAGAAAAGAACGACAACAACAGCGACGAAAGCTAAGAAGGATACGACAAATGCAAAACCTAAGAGTGCGAGAGGGAGAAGAAGAAATACGAATAAAACATAATAAAATTTTAAAAATGCTCGTTCAAGCTAATTATCATAGAAATTCTAAATCAATTTTATGGCTCCCTTCCAAGACAAGCTTGAACACTTTCCATAAAATTGATAAAGAATTTCTAATTCAATTACTTTCAATGCGCTTTTTGAAAATTTTATTATGTTTTAAATTGAAAGAAGAAAAAGGAGAAGTAAAGATGAAAATTACGAAGGAAAAATTGAACCTAGAAGAAGGACTAAAGAAGGAATGGGTAATCAGTAATGGCATAGGAGGATTTGCTTCTTCTACTGCTATTGGAGCGAATACCAGAAAATATCATGGACTACTAATTGCACCACTAACTCCACCAGCTAGAAGATTTTTAGTATTATCGAAAGTAGATGAAAGCATAGAGATAAGAAATAAAAAATATGATTTGTATACCAATCTATGTGAATCTTTTATTTCGCATGGTTATGAATACCAAGAAGAATTCAGAAAAGAAGAAGTGCCTATTTTTGAATATCAAGTAGGAAAAGTACACATTACAAAAATCATAGCGATGGAGTATGGACACAATACAGTAGGTATTTATTATAAAGTGAAAAATGAGGGAACAAAAGCCAAATTAACTTTAGCACCGATTGTTAATTTTAGAGATTTTCATCGAATGAGTATGGACCATTATTTTGATATGAGACAAACCATAAACAAAACAAAAGTAAAATTAGTATTAGATGGCAATTCACAAACACCTGTCTATATGCATGTATCAGAAGGAGAATATAAAGAACATCAAAATGATACTTTTTCTCATATGTTTTATATCGAGGAAGAAAAAAGAGGATTTTATCCAGAAGAAAACCATGCTGTACCAGGTGTGTATGAAATAGAGATACCAGCGAAAACAGAGAAGGAAATTTCGTTTGTTTGTTCCTTAGAAGAAAATATTGAACAAAAAAATGTGAGAAAATTTGTGAATAACGAAAAAATCCGTTTAGGAGAAATCATACAAGAATCACAATTAATTAAAGAGACAAAAGAAAAGAAGACAAAAAAAGAGTTGGAAAGAGATGAGTTAATCAAAACCTATTTAATAGCAGCTGATAGTTTTGTTGCGTATCGACCATCTTTTGGTCTACATACTATCTTAGCAGGATATCCCTGGTTTTTGGATTGGGGACGTGATACCCTAATTGCTTTTGAAGGATTGTTATTAATTCCAAAAAGATTTGAAATCGCAAAACAAGTGTTATTGACGATGATTCGAGATGTTAAATTTGGGCTAGTACCAAATGGTTATTCTGGTTATGATAATAGACCATTGTATAATAGTGTAGATGCTTCACTTTTATTGTTTGAGCAGATAGAAAAATATGTGGAATATACGAATGATTATGAATTTATAGAAAAGAAGATATATCCTGTTTTACAAGAGGTTATTGAAAATTATTGTCAAGGGATTGATGTAGATAACAATAATATTTATTTAGATACAGATGGCTTAATGGTTTCTGGAACAGAGGAGACACAAAATACTTGGATGGATGCCAAGTATAATGGAGTAGCTGTTACACCAAGAAATGGAAAAACAGTTGAAGTAAATAGCTTGTGGTATAATGCCAATCGAATTATGGCAGATTTAACGAAGAAATTGGGACATCCTATTTTGGCAAAGAAATACAAGGATTTAGCAGAAAAATGTAGAGTTGCTTTTTGTCATAAATTTTACAATGAAAAAAAGAAATGTCTATATGATGTGCTTGGTGATGACAAGATAAGGCCAAACCAATTATTTGCTTTAAGTTTGACATTTCCGATTTTAGACCCGAATTCAGCAGAAGCAAGACAAATGTTAGAAACGGTAGAAAAGAAATTATTAAATTCGTATGGCTTGAAAACATTAGCCAAAGGCGAAGAAAATTACGTGGAAATTTATGAAGGAGACCCAGAAAAGAGGGATACAAGCTATCATCAAGGCATTACTTGGCCGTGGCTATTAGGCTTGTATTATAATAGCTTGAAAAATAGGTTGCAAGCTACGAAAAAACTAGAAGAAAAGAAAGTATGGGAAGAAAAGTTAGAAAAATTTAGGGATAAAACGACAAAAACTTTTCAAAAGGAGATGTTAAGTCATGGTTGTTTGGGTGGTATTGCTGAACTTTATGATTCGGCTAAACCACAGTTACCAAAGGGTACCATTAATCAGGCTTGGAGTGTGGCAGAGGTGTTTCGAATTGTTTTAGGAAAATGATATAGTTTTTCTAGCTAGCTTATGATTTAGGAAGGAATGAAAGAGAAAAAATGAAAATTGAATTTGTGGGAACAGGTTCCATTGGAGCCACTCAATCAAGTGCCAGTACGCTCATAGACAATAAATTACTAATTGATATGGGAAATGGAATCATTAAAAAATTAAAACAAACAGGACATCCAATACAAGACATTGAAAATTGCTTGATTACGCATTTACATGGAGACCATTTTGGTGACATACCATATCTGATGTTAGATAGATTCTTTTATAAGATAGAAGCACCAATTCACATCTATGGACCAAAAGGATTAAAAAAGACAGTCAGAGAATTGTTTGACATTCTATTTCCCGGAGACTATGAAACGGTGCAAGAAATTGCTAAAGTTGATTTTATAGAATTTGAAAAAATGGAACATGAAAACATAGGAAACGAAACATATATTACCTCTTATGAAGTACAACATGGAAAATTAAAGCCAGCCTATGGACTGATTGTAGAAAAGGACAACAAGAAAATAGGCTTTTCTGGTGATAGTTGCTATTGTGAAGCAATTGATACAATCATAGAACAAAGTGACTTTTCTATTTTGGATATGGCTTGGATGGAGTCTAAAAAGTCTCATATGGGATTAGAGGACATTTTAAAAATCACAGAAACGTATCCTCATAAAAAATTTGCTACCACTCACATGCAAGACTATACAAGAGAACAAGCCCAGAAACAAGAGATAGAAAATGTAATGATTCCAGATGATGGAGATAAAATTGAATTATAAGCTAGGAGTAAAAGGATGTTATCAATTGAAAATTTAGAAAAAGAGCTAAAAAATGGAAAACTGCAAAGTTTGTATCTTTTATATGGGGAAGAGTTATTTTTGTTGGAATCTTCTTTGAAAAAAATCAAAACCTTATTTGGAGAATGTACCAAAGGAATTAATTACATTACAATCGATGAAACCAATTATAGTGAACTGATAGCAGATATTGAAACACCAAGTTTTGGTTATGAAAAAAAATTAATTATTGCAAGAAATACAGGTTTGTTAAAAAAAGAAGGAAAGCGAAAAAATGCAGAATTAGCTAAATTAAAAGAAAAAGTAAGCAACTATTTAAAAGAAAATATAGAGGTAATTCAGTCTAGTGTAGTTCTAGTATTTGTTGAAGAGGAGGCAGATACGAAGCAAGAATTATATAAGACCATAGATGAGTTAGGTATTATATGTAAGTTTGACTACCAAAAACCAATACAGATTGAAAAAAGAATGAAGGCAATTTGTCAAGGGTATAAAGTGGCAATTGAAGATAGCACTTTAAGGTACTTTATTGAAAGTTGTGGTAATAATATGCAAGATTTAATCAATGAAATTCGAAAGTTGATTGAGTATGCGGGACAAGGAGGAAAAATACAAAAGGAAGATATTGATAAGTTATGTATCAAAAAGCTGGAAAGTGTTATTTTTGATTTAACCGATTCTTTAGGAAAAAGAGATATAAAAAAGGCATTGGAAGTTTTAAAGAATTTGATTTATGCCAAAGAACCCATACAAAAAATTTTAATTACTTTATATAACCATTTTAAAAAATTATATTTTGTAAAACTTGCTATAAAATACAACCAAGACATCATAAGTAGCTTAAATTTAAAACCAAATCAAACTTTTTTAGTGAACAAATATAAAACACAAGCAAAGTATTTTGGGGAAATAGAATTAAAAAATATTTTGCAAAGTTTGAGAGATTTGGATTATCAATATAAAAATGGGTTGATTGATTTACAAATAGGATTAGAAACTATACTTTGTCAGTATTGTTCTATGATATAATAAGCAATAACAAAAATACTAATAATTTTTGCCTATAAATTAATAATTGTGAATTGCAACAAAAATCAAGAAGTGTCGATTTCTGTCGAGCGATTTTTCTTGATTTTTTTTGTTATCTATAGTAAAATATTAATGATAGTGTAAAGTAATCTATGAAAAAATGAAATATGGGAATAATTTCCATAAACT
>CAOKVW010000061.1 GCA_948472955.1 uncultured Clostridium sp.
GGAGTGATTTTTTATGGCATATTCAGAACGAGAATTATTAGCAAGAATTGTACAATGTGAAGCAGGGGGAGAAGGAGATAATGGAATGAAAGCAGTTGCCTCAGTAACCATGAACCGAGTCTATGTATCAAATGGAGAATATGCTAGAGTTTCACAAGGCGGAAATATTAGAAATATTATTTTTCAACAAGGGCAATATGATTGTGCAAGAGAAACCATACGAAATCAATACAATCCGCAAAATATCTACAATATGACACCAACAGAAGTGCATTACAATATTGCAGATTGGGCGTTAGCAGGAAATCGATTAAATGAGATAGGAGATTGCTTGTGGTACTTAAATCCTTTTCGACCAAGTTGCAGTCCTACCTTTCCAAGTAATGGGTCTGGCACTTTTCATACAAGACTAGGAGAACATTGCTTTTATCGACCAACTGCTAAGTATGCAGATACTTAATGTTGTAGTGTTGCAAAAATAATACATTATCTCTTGCGTTGAAATTACAGAGAAAAAATGATAAAGGAGGATTTTTTATGGCAAATTCAGAAGAAATGGTAAACCAAAGAGAGACTAGACAGGTGGAGGTAAATCAAAATTCACCAGAGATTTTAACCAATCCAATTTATACACCAGCATTTTTAAGAGAGCAAATAGGAAAACTAATGAGAGTAGAATTCTTAATTGGTACCAATAATTTAGTAGATAGAATAGGAATTTTGCAAGATGTAGGAGCTAGTTACATTTTATTGCGTTCCTTTGAAAATGACAGTTTAGTATATTGTGACATCTATTCCATCAAATTTATTACAATTTCTACTACGGGAACTTATGGTACTATGCCAAATAATAACAGATACCCTTATTATTAATTGCATACTGGTTTTAAAAATGTTATAATGTTCCAAAAAGATAGGAAGTATTTAAAGTATGAAATATGTAAAATATACCAATACTAAAATAGGGAATATGGCTATCATAGAAGAATATAATAAAATAATAACCATTGAAATCAATCAACCAATAAAAGAAGATATAATACAAAAAGACACACCACTTTTGAAAGAAACAGAAAAACAGCTACTAGAATATCTAGAAGGAAAAAGAAAAGTTTTTGATGTACCTTTAAATCCTAAAGGTACAAAATTTATGAAAGAGGTATGGACAGCCTTACAAGAGATACCTTATGGAGAAACCAAAACTTATGGGCAAATTGCTCAGAGAATAGGAAAGCCAAAGGCGGCAAGGGCAATAGGCATGGCAAACCATAGAAATCCCATTCCCATTATCATACCATGTCATAGAGTGATTGGTAGCAATGGAAAATTAGTAGGCTATGCATTAGGAATGGAAAAGAAAGAATTTTTATTAATGTTAGAAGGGATTGATAAAAATGAATTATGATGTTATTATCATTGGGGCAGGACCAGCAGGCATATCAGCTAGTTTATATACACGGAAGGGCGAATTTAAAAACATTAATTTTGTATCAAGAAGAAGGAGCCTTAGAAAAGACCAAAAAGATTGAGAATTATTATGGGTTTGAAAAAGGAATTGGAGGGAAAGAATTATATCAGGCAGGAATCAAGCAAGCTGAAAATATGGGAGTAGAAGTCAAAAAGCAAGAAGTTACAGGCATACAAATGGTGCCAAATGGGTTTGCCATCCAAACGGAAAATACTACTTTTTCAACAAGAAGTGTCATTTTAGCTACTGGCAATAAAAAGAATAAACCCAAGATACAAGGAATAGAAGAATTTGAAGGCAAAGGGATTAGTTATTGTGCAGTATGTGATGGCTTTTTCTATCGTAACAAAAAGATAGCAGTTATGGGAAGCGGAAAATATGCTATTTCAGAAACCAATGATTTAATTAATATAGCAGATAGGATAACCATTCTAACCAATGGAGAGAAAGCACCAGAATTTAGAGCAGATAATGTAACAATTGATACGAAAGAAATTGAGGCAATCAAAGGAGACAAAAAAGTAGAAAAAATCGAATTTAAAGATGGAACTATCCTAAGAACAGATGGTGTGTTTATAGCACAAGGAGTAGCTGGTAGTTTAGAGTTTGCCAAAAAATTAGGAATTATGACACGGAAAAGATAATATAATAGTGAATGAAAATATGGAGACAAATCTAAAAGGAATCTATGCTTGTGGAGATTGTACAGGCGGTTTATTACAAGTTTCAAAAGCAGTGTATGAAGGGACAAAAGCAGGAATGCAAGTAATTCAATACATAAGAAAAATAAAAAATGGATAAAATAAAATAAATGTCCCCAGTCAAACCTGGAACCAGTGGGGACAAAAGGGAGGAATAGAAAATGGGTGTATTAAAAATAAGTAGTGAAAATTATGAAGAAGAGGTATTAAAAGCAGATAAGCCAGTTATCATAGATTTTTATGCAGATTGGTGTGGACCATGTAGAATGATGTCTCCTATTATCGATGAAATAGCAGAAGAGAAAGCAGATAGTATTAAAGTAGGAAAAGTCAATGTAGATGAAAATCAAGACTTGGCAATGGAGTATGGTGTTATGAGCATACCAACCATAGTGATTATTAAAAATGGTAAGGTAGAAAAAACTTTTGTTGGAGTTAGAGACAAAAGTGAAATTTTAGGAGCCATTTAATGTGCTTTTTATAATTATTTTAAGGTAACAAAAAGGGATGTTTTATCACAAAATGAGTGGAAAGAAACATCCCTATTTCACATTTTCATATCAATAGGCAAATCGATTTCAAATACTAGACGATTCTTTGTAATGGGATGAATACATGAAATTCGATAACTATGCAAAGCTTGTCTATTAATTAGACTAGATTCCGTACCATAGAGGGTATCGCCAAGTAAGGGATGTCCAATTGCAGCCATATGAACACGGATTTGATGGGTTCTTCCTGTTTCTAGTTTGCATTTTACAAGGCTATAATTCGAAAACTCTTTCATGACCTCATAATGAGTGACAGAGGGCTGACCATTATTTTTATCAATACATCTTTCGATGATACTATCTTTTTTTCTAGCAATTGGTAAATCAATCGTACCAATTTTTTGCTCTAAAATTCCATTAACAAAGCATAAATATTCTTTTTGAAAAATTTTGTTAGCCATTTGCCTAGCAAAACATTCTTGTATATATTCGCATTTGGCAAAGATGACTAAACCAGAAGTGCCCAAATCTAAACGATTGACAGGTCGTATTTTTTTAGCTAATCCAATTGAATCAAAATAAAATTTAATACCATTCGATAGCGAGTCTGTGTAATGCAATCGAGAAGGATGAATGGGAATGCCAGCTGGTTTGTTGATGACTACGAACCAGTCATCTTCGTAAATAATATCTAATTTCATTTTGGTTGGGACAATATTAGAAGAATTTTCTGGAGTGGCGAAATCAATTTCTATGACATCTCCTGAATTTGCTAAGTTTCTAGTATCACAGATGTTTTGATTAACTCTGATTTTTTGGTTTTTAATTAGTTTGCTTAAAAGTCTAGTAGAGAGGCTTAGTTCATTGATTAAGATTTGATGAATACTCTGACTTTGGTTATTTTCTTTTATTTCATATTTTAGTTTCATAATGGGTCTCCTATAAGAATTTAATAATATCATAAGATATTTTGATGATTTTTGCAATATATACTTATTTTTTTACAGGGTAATTTCATCGATTATTACAATTTGTAACATTTCCAATTACTTCCAACAACAAATTATCATTAAGTAAACAGTTGAACATATTAGATTTGACTGTTTGCTTTTTCTCTTTTAAATAATTTTTATGAATACTTATCCCTGTTTTTCTAAAAATATTTAAATTCTCTTGTGCTCTTTGAGTCAGTAATTTACACCTATCTTCATTATAAGTTACATCTAAAATATGATGCATACTTTCTATTTCCCAATGTTTTCTTGTATATGACAATAAATTTTCTGCTGTCGTATTTTTACTACTTAAATAACAACTTATTTCTGTTGTTTTATTTCCATTTCTCTCTTTACTGCAAATATTCTCTTTAGCCCTTTCCATTCTGCCATATAGTCAGTAAAAAATGCTAATTCATTTAATACATAACATGTCCTTTTTTCTACCCTTCCATGACTTTTTTCTGTTGTACTAAATGTCTCATATTCACAATCCTTGTCTGCTTCATTCATATATTTATCATCAAACATTGCATATACATCTTTATAAAAATTTCCTTGATTTGCCTTTAGTTGTAACACATAATCTCCCTTGTTTTCTATTATTGTCTCTGCTGTTTCTTTTTGACAGTGCATAGCATCTGCTGTAATAACTATTCCTTCTATATTTAACATTTCAATTAGTTCTCTAACTGCTGGTATTTCATTACTTTTACTATCTACTGTTATTTGTCCTAGTGATATGCCTGTATCCGTATATGCTGTTACTATATTCATCATTGTTTCTATTCTTTTTATTGCATCTGTTGATTTGATTGCTTTTCCATCTAGCATTATTTGACTAGGATTATTTTTTATTAATGTATTTAATATACATACTATACTTAAAGATAACCATTTTGGATTTACCATTGCCATTACTCTTGTTAGCGTTGGTTTTGATGGTATTAATTTTATATTAAATTCTTTTTCTAAAAATTCTTTTTTGTTCTCTCCATAGTCTATTATTTTATCCAATTCATCCATTCCACATAGGATAGCAATCATCACTAATTTTAAAATATCTACTAATGGATGTATTACATTTGCCTCACATCTATTATCTTCTATTATTCCAAAATACATATTAAATACTTCGTTTTCACTCATTTTTATCACCAATTTATAGTTTATCACAAGTATTTAAATATTACAATTTGTAATAATCGATGAAATTACCCTGATTTTTTTAGTAGCTTTCTTGAAAAATAATTCTAATTACAGTATAATAAAAAACGTCAAAACATAAGGAGAGTTTTTCTACAGTATAAAAAAGAAAGAAATGAGGCTAAAAATGAGAATCAGATACAAAAAATGGGCAAGACCAGAATTAGAAGCTAGTCAATTTTATATCGATGAACCAGAAAAAATCAAAGGAAAATGGAAAAAGCAATTTGAAAAGTCCAATCAGCCATTACATTTAGAATTAGGTTGTGGAAAAGGACAATTTATGGCAAAATTAGCGGTTGAAAATCAGAATACAAACTATTTAGCCATAGATTTAGTGGATGCGATGTTAGGATTAGCCAAAAGAAACATAGAGCAAGCTTATCAAGAAGCTAATCTTGAACCTAAAAATGTTTTCATAACAAGATTTGATATTGAAAGAATCCTTTTAATCTTGGACAAACAAGATGAAATCGAAAGAATTTATATCAATTTTTGTAATCCATGGCCAAGAGGAAAACATAGAAAGAAGAGATTAACGCATTCGATTCAACTAGAAAAATATAAACAGTTTTTAAAAGAAGGTCGGAGAGATTTATTTTAAAACAGATGATGACGAATTGTTTGATTCTAGTTTAATTTATTTTGAAGAAAGTGGTTTTACCATTTTGAAAAAGACTTATGATTTACATCAAGAGTCAATTTTTGATAAAAATATTGAAACCGAGCATGAGAAGATGTTTTCTGAACAGGGGATTAAGATAAAAGCTTGTATTACAAAATTAAATTGATAGATTAAAAAATATTAATAATAGGTATTAAATTTATTAATATTTTTTCTAAAGTGACTCCCAACTGCGAACAAACTGTAACAGAAGTAACAGTTTGTAATCTTGTCGGTCCCCCCGAATTGTCACTTTATAAAAAACATAATAAATTTAGTATAAAAAGTTTAAAAATAATAATTCAAAAATAGTGCTTGTACTTTTTTGAAATTCCATATATAATAGAAAAGCATAAAAACGAAGAAGGAGAAATAAAATGTCATTTATAGAAGAAATAAAACAAAGAGCCAAAAAAGAAATTAAGACAATTGTTCTTCCCGAAGCGGAAGATATTAGAATTTTAGAGGCGACAGAACAAGTGTTAAAAGAACAATATGCCAATATTGTATTAGTAGGAAATCAAGAAAAAATAGAAAAAAAAGCGAAAGAAAATAACATTGATATTAAAGGAGCCAAAATTGTTGACCCAATCGTTTCCGAGAAATATGACGAATATGCCAATTTGCTATATGAATTGAGGAAACACAAAGGTATGACCATCGAAAAAGCAAAAGAATTGGTAAAAGACCCAGTTTATTATGGTATGCTTATGGTAAAAGATGAAAAAACACGGAGCAGATGGGCTTGTTTCCGGAGCTGCCCATTCTACATCAGATACCTTAAGACCAGCTTTGCAAATACTAAAAACTGCACCAGACACGAAATTAGTTTCTGCTTTTTTTGTTATGGTGGTGCCAGATTGTGAATATGGCGAAAAAGGAACTTTTATTTTTGCTGATAGTGGATTGAATGAAAATCCAGATGCGGAAAGTTTGTCAGAAATTGCGATTTCTTCTAGTAAGAGTTTTCAACAATTGGTGCAAAAACAACCTAAGGTTGCTATGCTTTCGTATTCGACTTATGGGAGTGCTAAATCTGAATTGACAGAAAAAGTAATAAAGGCAACGGAATTAGTGAGACAAAAAGATAATAAGATGTTAGTAGATGGCGAATTACAACTAGATGCTGCTATTGTCCCAGAAGTGGCAGAGATGAAGGCTCCGAATAGCCCACTAAAGGGCGAGGCAAATGTTCTTGTGTTTCCTAATTTGGATACCGGTAATATTGGCTATAAATTAGTTCAAAGATTGGGAAAGGCAGAGGCTTATGGTCCTCTTTGTCAAGGTATCGCTAAACCAGTGAATGATTTGTCTCGTGGTTGTAGTAGTAAGGATGTGGCTGGGGTTGTTGCGATTACTGCTGTGCAAGCCCA
>CAOKVW010000062.1 GCA_948472955.1 uncultured Clostridium sp.
GAATCACTTTTTTTCTATATTTTTTGTTTCACATCAATTGTAACACTACATTTTTTAAAATTTGGCCATATAAAATTTGTATTGATTTTATTGCAATATCTTGAAAAAATAAGAGGTAATATGGTATTATGTTAAAAACAATAATAGACACTTATAACACAAAAGTATTTAAAATTTAGGAGCAATTGATGAAAGAATATTTCTATAAAAAAGAATACAAATATATATATATTTAGGGAAAGTAGCTTATAGTTTTGGAAATGCCCTAATGGAAACATTTGGAACCGTTATGTTATACAAAAATGGAATTCCCATATGGCTTATTTTATTGATTTATGGGTTAAGATTTGGAATAACAGGACTTTGTACACCATTATTTGTGAGCTTATCCTCTAGAGTAGGAATAGCAAAATGTATTTTGCTATCCAATATTTTTAGTATCATGAGTGCTTATATGATGTTAGATGAGACTGAGATATACAAAAATATAGTTATATTTATCCTTGCGTTGGGATTTATGGGAATATCGAACCCATCCGGAGATGCTTTATCGAGTAAATATGTAGATACAGAGCATAGAGGAAGGTATAATAGTTTTTTAGGGATTAGTAAAATAGCAGGAACAGCAATAGCAAGTTGCCTAGTTGCTTGGGGCGTGATAACAGATAATCATATTGTTTTGTTTTCCATTATTGCAATTTTTTTCTTATTAGAATTTATTTTCATTCAGAAAATAGATTACAAAGTTGAAAACAATACAAGTGCTTTCAAAGCATCGATGAAATACATTTTGAAAAGTAAAAGTAGATATAAAATGATATATGCGCTAAGAACGAACCATATCATAGAAAGACAATTTGTACCACTTTATTTATATTTGGTATTAAAAGATTTTCAACTATTTTCTTCTGTTGTAATTGTATCCCTATTACTGCAAATAATTACTGTAGCTTTGATAGGAAAATATTCCGACAAAAATATAGTAAAGGCAAACAATTTGGTTACCATTATGAAAACGATGATAACAGGGGTATTTTTATGTATGAAAAATAAAGTAGTTATATCACTTAATAAGACTTTAAATGATAATTTTGAAAAAGTATATGAAACATCCATTCAAACATCGATACAAAATATCATAAAAGAGTCAAAAGAAAATAATGAACTTTTGTCAGCAGTTGGTCAAATGAGTTTGTGTTTTACAGAAGTGATTGTATTTGCTGTTTTAGCTATTGTCGCAAAATTTATTGGGGAAGGTATATTTTATATAATTTTCGTATTATCCATTATTTCAACACTTGCTATTAATGTTAATATTAAACAAGAAAGAAATCATAAAACAACAAAAGAGGCATGATTAAAATATTTTAACCTTTTAAAATTAGCTTTCATGCCTCGTCTTTGTTTGCAGGTAAAACAAAGCATCTACCATTTAAATCGTTTAAAATGCCACTATCTGATTTAAAATTAAATTTCAAAACAGAACTAGAAAGCATTTGATACTTTTTACCAAATTTTTTATTAATCTCATTGATACCATATTTTCCGGTCACCAATAATCGGATAGCCCAAATGAGCAAGATGAGCTCTAATTTGATGTGTTTTACCAGTTTCGATTTCCACATCAAGCAAAGAGGTATTGTTATCATAGGTTTCCAAAACATGATAAGTGGTAATAATTTTTTGATAACCTTTTTTGTAGCAATCAGAAATATACACAAGAGATTTCTTATGCTCCTTAAATAAATATGCCTCACATCTTTGAAAAGAATTTTTTGGAACACCATAGACCAGAGCCAAATAGTGTTTTTCAATTTCATGTTGTTTAAATTTGTTTAATAAAATTGTCAAAGCTTCTTCATTTTTAGCAAATAAAACCAGTCCAGTTGTATTTCGGTCGATTCGATGACAAGGCATTGGTTTGAAATTGTTATCTTTATCATTCTGATGAACCAAGCTAGTCAAGCTGTTTTCTCCAGTAACTTCTAAATTATAGGGCTTATTCAAAATTAAAATATTTTCATCTTCAAACACAATGTCTAACTGGATATCACGTTCTAATAAATAATCGGCAATATAGACCAAAATTTCATCGTTTTCATGAAGGATAATGTTTTCAGAAATTCTTTTTCCGTTTACTTTTATGTCTTTTTTTCTTAGTGTCTTATAAAAAAGATTAGAGGATAAATTAGGCATAGTTTTTAATAAAAATGTGTTTAGTTTTTTTCCATTATATTTTTGATTCACAATTAATTTTTTCATGCTTTTATTATAACTTGTTTACTAAGAAAAAGCAAGAAAATGTAATAGTTTGGCAATTCATGAATAGAATATATATGTGAATTTTTTGTGAAAAAGAAAAAAAGGTATTGACAAGTAAGAAAAAAGGGTATAAAGTATTAGCAGTCACTTAACAAGAGTGCTAATACAAATCTTAAGGAGGTAATAGAAAATGATTAAACCATTAGGAAACAGAGTATTAATTAAAATGAAAGAAGGCGAAGAAACAACCAAAAGTGGAATTATATTAGCTGGAAATGCACAAGAAAAACCACAAATAGCAGAAGTGATTGAAGTAGGACCAGGAGAAAAAGTAGACGGAAACATAGAGCCAGTCAATGTAAAAAAAGGTGATAATATAATTGTAAGCAAATATTCTGGAACAGAAATAAAATATGAAGGAACAGAATATATTATCGTGAAACAAGATGATATTTTAGCAATTGTTGAATAAAAAAATAGAACGGTAGAAAGAGGGAGATTTTTAAATCATCGTTAGTCAATAAAAAAGGAACGAGCTAACGCATAACTTATCTGTACGTATTAAAATACTACAGCTAAGAAATCCCTTAACCCCGATTTGAAAGGAAGGATAGAAAATGGCAAAAGTTATTAAATTTGGAGAAGAAGCAAGAAAATCTTTATTAGAAGGTGTGAATAAATTAGCAGATACGGTTAAAGTAACCTTAGGACCAAAAGGAAGAAATGTAGTGTTAGATAAAAGTTTTGGAGCACCACTTATTACGAATGATGGTGTTACCATTGCAAAAGAAATCGAGTTAGAAGATAAATACGAAAATATGGGAGCTCGTTTAGTCAAAGAAGTTTCTACTAAAACGAATGATGTAGCAGGAGATGGAACGACAACAGCTACGGTTTTAGCACAAAGTATGATTAAAGAAGGCGTAAAAAATGTAGCAGCAGGTGCAGACCCAATGGCAATCAAAAGAGGAATTGATAAAGCAGTAGATACAGCAGTAGAGGGCTTGAAAGAAGTAAGCTCTGACATTAATGGAAAAGAGGACATTGCAAGAGTTGCTAGTATATCAGCTAATAATGAAGAAATTGGAAACTTAATTGCCGATGCGATGGAAAAAGTATCAAAAGATGGAGTTATTACCATAGAGGAATCTAAAACTTCTAATACTGAACTAAATGTAGTAGAGGGAATGCAATTTGATAAAGGTTATTTATCACCTTATATGGCAACTGATACGGAAAAAATGGAAGCGGTATTAGATAATCCATATATCTTATTAACCGATAAAAAAATCAGTAATGTACAAGAAATATTACCATTATTAGAAGCTATCATGCAAGAATCTGGTAAATTATTAATTATATGTGATGATATAGAAGGAGAAGCTTTATCTACTTTGATTTTAAATAAATTAAGAGGTGTTCTAAATGTAGTAGCTGTCAAAGCACCAGGATTTGGAGATAAAAGAAAAGCTATGTTAGAAGATATTGCTATTTTAACAGGTGCAGAAGTCATTACATCAGATTTAGGATTAGAATTGAAAGATACTACGACAGCACAATTGGGAAAAGCAAAACAAGTAAAAGTACAAAAAGAAAATACCATTATCGTAGATGGTGTAGGAGATAAACAACAAATTGCAGATAGAGTAGGACAAATCAAAGCACAAATTACAGAAACAAAGAGTGATTATGATAAAGAACAACTACAAGAAAGATTAGCTAAAATTGCTGGTGGCGTAGCTGTTATTGGCGTAGGAGCGGCTACAGAAGTAGAAATGAAAGATAAAAAATTAAGAATTGAAGATGCTTTATCAGCAACCAAAGCAGCAGTAGAAGAAGGAATTGTTGCAGGTGGTGGAACTGCTTTAATTAATGTCATTCCAAAAGTAGAAAAATTGGTTAGTTCTTTAGAAGGTGGAGAAGCTTTAGGAGCTAAAATTGTTTTAACATCTTTGGAGGAGCCAGTGAAACAAATTGCTAGAAATAGTGGATTAGAGCCAGCTGTTATTGTAGATAATGTAAAAAAATCACAAGTAGGAGTTGGATTTGATGCCGCAAAAGAAGAATATGTCGATATGAAAAAAGCAGGAATTGTAGACCCAACAAAAGTAACAAGAAGTGCTTTACAAAATGCAGCTTCCATTGCTTCTATGGTATTGACAACAGAAAGTATAGTAACTGATAGCCCAGAACCAAAAGGATGTAACTGTGGAGGTCATGATGCAGGAATGCCAGCTGGTATGGATGGCATGTATTAGAAATAAAAAAATAAGTAAAAAAATCCCCAATTATTAGACAAAAAGTTTAATGATGGGGGTTTAATATATTTTTTAAAAATTATGATATATAAACTTGCATTATGTAAAATAAAATGATAAAATAGATATGATAGGGAATAAAAATGGTATAAAATGCCAATAAAGTTTTATATTAGGAATAAGGAGTGAAAAATTGACTATGTTTCGAAATAAAAAAAAGGTAATTATTATATTTTGTATTATTATAATAATCTCATTAATTTTATATATAACAACTGTTGTAATCAATTTTTTCACAAAAGATAGAACAACGAAAGAAATAACAGTTGGTATTAATCCAGTTGTGGCAACCAAGTCCATTATGACCTATCAGGAACCAATAACAGTAATATTAGAAAATAAAGAAAAGAAAGAGATATTACAAAAAAAGCAAGTTTCTGAAGAAAATTTGCAAGATAGAGAAGAATTGGAAGAGAAGCAAGTAATAGAGGAGAAACTGCAAGAGTGCTTTAAGATAGAGACCAATATCACTCCAGAAGAACAGATGAATGAGGAGAAGAAAGAGATTAATGTAGAAACAGTAACAGAAGAAGCAAAGCAATTAGAGGAAACAAAGCAACCCGAAGAGATACAAAATGCTGTTATTACAGAGAATGAAATTTTCCCAACTGTTGGGAAAATAGAGATACCACAAACAGGAGTTAATATTCCTATCTTGAATCAAGTAACAGTTGAAGGAATGAAAAATGCACCTTGTTTATTATATGCAACAGGAAAATTGAATGAAAATGGAAATAATCTAATTGTAGGACATAATTTTAGAAATGGAACGATTTTTTCAGATAATAAAAATTTGCAACTAGGGGATAAAATATTTGTTACTACATTAGATGGAAATAGAGTAGAGTATACCATTTATAATAAATTTGTAACGACTGCTGAAGATGTGAGCTATATTAAAAGAGATACTCAAAATAAGCCAGAAATAACTTTATCATGTTGTACAGATGATGATGAATATCGAATTATTATTTTAGCTAAAATATAAGATGAGAATGTCCCATAGAATAAAATCATGGGACATTTTTGTGCTTTTTTATGATTGACAAAAACATGAAAATGGTGTAATATACTTTTTAGTATAAATGCCACTATAGCTCAGTTGGTAGAGCAACAGATTCGTAACCTGTAGGTCGGCGGTTCAATTCCGCCTGGTGGCTCCAACGACGTATCTGTTCGAATTTTATTGAGCAGACGGATATAAAGAATCAACCTTTAAAGGTTTGTTATTTTGTTTGCATTTTTTCAGTATGTATTAAGTATTTTATTGCCTCGCAGAGCCCCCGAGTTTTGAATGTAGGTCAAAACTCATAGGGGAGAATGCTTTAGTTAAGTACACTAAATAATTCTCCCCATAGATATAGCTTAAATTCAAATAATTAAGCTGATATTTTTTTATTTATCATTTTTTCAATTACCATTGTCATATCTTCCAAACTTACTGGAAAAGAAATTATACCAATACCTCTATAATATATATCTATTTCTTGAACTTTTTTACCATTTATCTTTTTCGTTTGATGAACTAATATCTTTTCTATCAATTCATTTAGTATTTCTGGAGTTAGTTCAGTTATCTCAGTATATTTCTTAACATTAGATATAAACTGTGTTAAATCAGTTGTTTTCTTTTCAGTATTATTGATTTCCTTTGATAATTGCTCAATTTTTGTTTTTAATTCTTTTTGTTCCTTATCATAATTAAAAGATAAACTTCTAAATCTTTCATCTGTTAGCTTTCCTGAAATATTATCTTCGTAAATATGCTGAAACAAAGTATCAATTTCAATTATTCGTTTCTTTGCTTGTTCAAGTTCTTTCTTGTTTTTAGCAATTTGTTTTAGTTCATCTTGTGTAGATTTTGCTAGCTGTTCTTTTATAAATAAATCTTCAAAATTTTTCATATAAGCAACTACTTTTTGTATATTTTCTAAAACAAGAACTTGCAATACTTCGTCTGTAATCCAGTGTGAAGTACATAAAGAAATATTTTTCTTATAACTTGAACATCTGTAATGGTCTTTTGCGTTTATGTCAGTAACAGGTGATTGAAAATACATTTTTTTGCCACAATCATTACAAAATAGTAATCCAGAAAAAATACTTTTCTTGCCTGACCTTGTAGGCTTTTTTCTGT
>CAOKVW010000063.1 GCA_948472955.1 uncultured Clostridium sp.
AAAATAGGAAAACTCATCAAAAAATTCTCAATTCCTTGTATCATATCATTATTAGTAAACTCACTGTATAACATAGTAGACCAAATCTTTATCGGGCAAGGAGTAGGCTATTTAGGAAATGGAGCAACCAATGTAGTGTTTCCCTTAGCCATGATTTGTTTAGCCTTTTCCTTGATGTTGGGAGATGGAGCCTCTAGTTATTTAAGTTTAAAATTAGGAGAAAAGAAAAAAGAAGAAGCAGCCAAAGGAGTAGGAAATGGTATTTTCTTATCAGCAGTAGTAGCAATTCTTTTATGTGTTAATAGTTTAACCTTTTTACCACAACTCTTAAATCTATTTGGGTGTACCGATAATTTAAGAGAATATGCGATGCAATATGGAAAAATAATTAGCATAGGATTACCTTTTATGATGGTAGGAACTGCTTTAAATTCTATTATCAGAGCAGATGGTAGTCCCCAATACGCGATGACAACGATGGTATTAGGAGCGATTTTAAACACCATTTTAGACCCAATTTTTATCTTTATCTTTAAAATGGGAGTAGAAGGGGCAGCCATTGCTACTATCTTTAGTCAGTTTGTTACCTTTGCCTTAAATGTGGGGTATATTAGAAAATTCAAATCCATCAACTTAAACAAAGAAACCTTTCAGTTTGAATTGAAAGTAGCCAAAAAAGTATCAGCATTAGGAATCAGTAGTTTTATTACCCAAATGAGTTTTGTGGTAGTGATGGCATTTGAAAACAATTTACTAGGAAAATATGGAGCTCAATCTAAATTTGGTTCTGACATTCCCATTACAGTATTGGGAATTGTTATGAAAATCAGCCAAATTTTAAATAGTATTATCATTGGTATTGCAGCAGGAAGCCAACCGATATTTGGCTATAATTATGGAGCAAGAAGATTTGATAGAGTAAAAACCGCGTTAAAAACGGTACTAGGATTAAGTGTTGTCATTAGTACGATTGCTTTTCTATTATTCCAAACCATACCAGACAAATTAATCTCTATTTTTGGTAGTGGAGACGAAAATTATATGGAATTTGCTTGTTTAGCTTTTAGAACTTATTTATTACTATGCATTTGTAATGGGATTCAAATTCCCTCTGGAATCTTCTTCCAAGCGATTGGAAAAAGTATCAAAAGTGCCATTTTGTCTTTATCCAGACAAATCTTATTCTTAATACCAGCCTTAGTGATTTTAGGTAGTTCATTTGGTATTATGGGAGTTTTATCATCAGGACCAGTGGCAGATGGCTTAGCTTTTGTGGTAGCAACTATTTTATTATGGTTTGAATTAAAACATTTGAAACAAGGAAATAGTAAGAGTCAAGCTTTGAAAGATGAATCACATACAGATAATCAATTGGAGAAACAAGTTATCGTTACCGTTTCTAGAGAATATGGTTCAGGGGGAAGATATATTGGCAAGTTAATTGCTGATACGTTAGGCATTAAATTTTATGATAAGGAATTTATTGAAGAAATAGCAAAAGAAACCGGATTGTCAGAGGAATATATTGAAAATCAGGAACAAAAAAGAAACAGTTTGGCGGGACTAAATAATGGCTATTATTCTGGATTGAATAATGCAGATGAGTTGTTTATTAAGGAATCAGAATTGATTAAAAAAGTAGCAGATAAAGAATCTTGTGTTATCATTGGTAGATGTGCGGATTTTATTTTACAAGACAGAAAAAATGTTGTCAAAGTTTTTGTGTACAGTAATATGGAAGATAAAGTAAAAAGGGCAACCGAAATTTATGGATTGGAACCCACAAAAGCAGAAAAGGAAATTAAGAGAATTGATAAATTGAGAGCCAATCACTATAAATATTATACGGAAAAAGATTGGCATAATCTAAGTAATTATGATATTTGTATCAATAGTGATACGTTAGGAGTCGACAAATCAGCTGGATTAATTTGCCAAATGATTAACGATAAAATTGTAACACAATTGTAATATAAATGAAATAAAAACAGTTTTCCTTGAAGGAGTAAGGGTAGAAAAATCTCACTCCTTTTTTGTTGCAATTGCAACAAAATCTTTCTTTTTTTGTGGTATAATTTTTTTATCAAATTTACAAATTGTCTTAAATATATTTCATAAAGTTAATTATATTTTTTATTTGTAACTCCCAACTGCATAACAGACTGTAAACAAAACTATTAAGTTATAAATAACTTAATAGTGTATTGCACAGAAAATTTACTTTGTAAATTTTCGCGTCGACAAATCTTTACGCTTTTACAAAGCGAGATTTGTCTGAAAATTTTGTAACAGTCTATAATTTGTTGGTCCCCCCGATTTGTTACTTCATAAAAAATATAATAAACTTTGTATGATACACTTATGACAGACTAGTAATTTTATTAACGAAAGGGGAAATAGCAAATGAAAATTATAAAAAGAGATGGAACAATTGTTAGTTATGATCCAGAGAAAATAAGAGTTGCTATACAAAAAGCAAATAATGAAGTAGTAAGAAAAGATAAAATTTCGAAAGAGCAAATAAAAGAGATTGTACAATATATCGAAGAATTAGATAAGCCAAGAATGTTAGTAGAAGATATACAAGACATCATAGAAGAAAAGTTGATGGAATTTGGAAAATATCCATTAGCCAAAAAGTACATTACCTATCGTTATACAAGAGAATTAGTCAGAAAAGCCAATACAACAGACCAATCTATCAAAGAATTGATTGAAGGGGAAAGCGAATATTGGAACAACGAGAATTCCAACAAAAATGCAAAAGTTGTTACCACGCAAAGAGATTATTTAGCAGGAATTACCAGTACCGATATTACCAGAAGATTTTTATTATCCGAAGATATTGTAAAAGCACATGATGAGGGAATTATTCATTTCCATGATGCTGACTATTTTGCACAGAATGCCCTGCACAATTGTGAATTAATTAATTTAGATGATATGTTACAAAATGGAACCATTATCAATGGTGTTATGATAGAAAAGCCACATCGATTTGCTACAGCGGCAACGATTGCAACACAAATCATATTAGCTGTAACCAGTTCAAGTTATGGTGGTGCAACCGTAACATTAAGTCATTTAGCACCTTTTGTAAGGGACAGTTTTAACAAATATAAGAAAAGATATGAAGAAAGAGGATTAGACAAAAAGACTTGTGAAAAATATGCGAAACAAGATATCAAAAGAGAAATCGCAGATGGGGTACAAACTTTTAATTATCAAGTGAATTCCATGACCAATACCAATGGACAAGCGCCATTCTTATCGGTTTGTATGTATTTAGGAGAAACCGAAGAATACAAAGAAGAATTAGCGATGATTATCGAGGAATTCTTAAATCAAAGAATTTTAGGTTTCAAAAACGAAAAAGGTGTTTATGTAACACCAGCCTTTCCAAAACTTCTTTATGTCCTAGAAGAGGATAATATAAAAGAAGGTAGCAAATATTGGTATTTAACTGAATTAGCAGCAAAATGTACAGCCAAAAGAATGGTACCAGATTATATTTCTGAAAAGAAAATGAAGGAACTAAAAATTGATAAAGATGGGAAGGGAAACTGCTATCCTTGTATGGGATGTCGTTCTTTCTTAACACCTTGGACAACAGAAGGAAATCCATCCAAAGCGAAAAACTATAAAGAGGGAGAATCCAAATATTATGGAAGATTTAATCAAGGTGTTGTTACGATTAATTTAGTAGATGTTGCCTTATCTTCTGACCGAGATTTAGATACCTTCTGGAAAATTTATGAAGAAAGATTAGAATTGTGTCACAAAGCATTACAAGCAAGACATCAAAGACTAGCAAAAGCAACGAGTGATATTGCTCCAATCTTATGGCAACATGGAGCTTTGGCAAGATTAGAAAAAGGAGAGAGCATCCATAAATTATTACATGATGGCTATTCAACTATTTCTCTAGGATATGCTGGATTGTATGAGTGTGTCAAATATATGACAGGTCACAGTCATACCGATAATGGCGAAGGAAAAGAGTTTGGTCTACAAGTAATGCAAAAAATGAATGACAAGTGTAAAGAGTGGAAAGAAAAAGAGAATATGGATTATAGTGTTTATGGAACACCAATTGAGTCTACTACTTATAAATTTGCTAAATGCTTGAAGGAGAGATTTGGTGTCATTAAAGACATTACGGATAAAGATTATATTACCAATTCTTACCATGTACCAGTCTTTGAAGAAATTGATGCCTTCTCTAAATTGAAACTAGAGAGCGAATTCCAACAATTGAGTCCAGGTGGTGCGATTTCTTATATTGAAACACCAAATCTACAAAATAATCTAGAGTCAGTTTTACAAGTAATTCGTTTTATTTACGATAATATTATGTATGCTGAGTTGAATACAAAGTCTGATTATTGTCAAGAGTGTGGTTTTGATGGGGAAATTTTGATTGATGATGATTTACAATGGTATTGCCCAAATTGTGGTAACCGCAATCATGATACTTTGAATGTGGCAAGAAGAACTTGTGGCTATATCGGAAGCAATTTCTGGAATAAGGGTAGAACGCAGGAGATTAAGGAGAGAGTGCTTCATATTGATAATAAGGATGATGAATAAATGTGTTAAGACGAAAAATAATTAATTTGAAAATGCTCGTTCAAGCTAATTATCGTAGAAATGCTAAATAAATTAAATGAGCCTCTTTCACTCAGACCCAAAAGCTAAAGCTTTTGTACCGTGAACATTCCTCATTTCATTTATAAAGCATTTCTATCTCAATTACTTTCAATTCGCTTTTTTCAAATTTATTATTTTTAATTAACAATATATGAAAGGGAAAGTAATTTGCTGGTTTCTCTGATTTGTTACTTTATAGAAATAATTATTTACGAAACAAGAGGTGAAATAAATGCGTTATAATAAAATTAGAAAGATGGATATTTCCAATGGACCAGGTGTAAGGGTGTCAATTTTTATGCAAGGTTGTGCATTTCATTGCGAAAAGTGTTTTAATCCGGAGACTCATGATTTTAATGGTGGTAAGGAATTTACAGAGGATACCATTAAAAGAGTGTTAGAATTATGTGACAATGAAAATATAGAAGGGTTGTCTATTTTGGGGGGAGAACCAATGCATCCTAAAAATATAGAGGCAACTACCAAGCTTGCGAAAGCTTTTAAAGAGAAATTTTCCAATAAGACAATTTGGTCATGGTCAGGTTTTTTGTTTGATAAGGATTTAAAAGATAAAGAGGTTTTAAAGTATATAGATGTTTTAGTGGATGGGCAATATGTGGATAAACTAAGAGACCCTAAGCTTAAGTATTTTGGTTCTTCGAATCAAAGAGTAATTGATGTTCAAAAAAGTTTGCAAGAGAATAAGATTGTCTTAGTGGATTAATATGTCATTAGAATTTTAAACAAGTAGTCTATTGTGAAAGGCTACTTGTTTTTTATCAACAAAGAGATTGACAAATATTGGAAGATGATGTAATATATAAGTGTTATTTCGAAATAAAAAATTAAATCAAATTTTAAACTCTAATTTTCAAAAAAACCAAAACAAAAGAAAAAGCGTAAAAATGAAAGCAAAATACAGTAGAGATAAAGCAAACTGTATATTTACTCTAATATAAAAATTGACATAAGAATAAAAAGGAGGTAAAATGAAAGAAATACATGAAATAAAGAAATTTACTTATGATGATTACCTATATTATAAGAAATTTTTCAAGAAATATAAGTATAATCAAATACTTATGTTATGTGATACAGAACAAAAATATAGTTATACAAAAGAGGTAAATAAACCACATGATAAAATTTTTAAAGACGTGTTAGACGATAAAAAAGAAGTGGTAATATTTTTAAATGAAAGGTTAAAGTTAGAAAATACCAAATATGCCTTAAAAGAAGATGATTTAGAAAAATATAATAGAGAATTTATAACTGGGAATTTTCAAAGTATAGAATCTGACATAATTTATAAAAAGAAAGATCAAAATATATTTTTCCTAATAGAGCAACAGTCAACAATAGAACCAGCTATGTCATATAGAATTATGAGGTATCAATGGGCGATTATAGAAAGTGCAATCGAGAAAGAAAAATTAAGACAAAAGGATTATAAATTGCCATCTGTTATTTCATTTGTAATTTATACGGGAAATGAAAAATGGGAGAAAGCCAATTATTTGATAGATAAGCAAGAGAAATTACTTGGTTGCAAGCCAGAATTTTTTGAAAATTTTCAATTTATTAATGTAAATGAATATACAAAGCAAGAATTATTAGATAAAGAAGGCTTTTTAACAAAAGTGATGTTATTGGAAAAGGCAAAGAATTACGAAGAACTAGAAGAATATTTAGAGTTAATAATGGAAAGACATTTGGAAGATAGACAGAAAGAACTTTTGCAAAGGATGATAAAATATGTTTATAAAAACAAGCTAAGTAATAAAAAGTATAATAAGTTTATACAAGAGTTGCAAATAAACCAAGAAAAGGGAGGAGATAGTATGTTTGCAGAGATATTAAGTAATAAGATTGATGAAGTATTTGAAATGGAAGAAAAAGTAAAAAAACAACAATCAAAAGTAAAAGAGAAAGAGTCAAAAGTAAAAGAGAAAGAGTCAAAAGTAAAAGAGAAAGAGTCAAAAGTAAAAG
>CAOKVW010000064.1 GCA_948472955.1 uncultured Clostridium sp.
AAGACAAGGGGTGTAAACAGATTAATTTTAGAATTAGTTTACACTACCATATTAAATACAGGGAGGAAAAAAATGAAAAATATAACGGTAAAAAATCTATACAAAAGTACAGACAAATTCGTCAATCAAGAAATCACCATAGAAGGTTGGGTAAAAACAGTAAGAGATTCCAAAAACTTTGGCTTTATCGAATTAAATGATGGAACTTTTTTCAAAAATGTGCAAATTGTTTTTCATAATACTTTAGAAAACTTTGCAGAAATCTGTAAATTAACCATCAGTTCTTCTGTAAAAGTAAGCGGAAAATTTATTTTAACAGAAAATGCAAAACAGCCTTTTGAAATACAAGCCACTCGTATTGAAATAGAAAGTCTTTCCGATAGTAGTTATCCCCTTCAAAAGAAAAAACACTCTTTTGAATATTTAAGAACCATTGCACATTTGCGTCCTAGAGCGAATACCTTTCATGCCGTATTCCGTGTCAGAAGTGCCTTAGCCTATAGCATTCATAAATTTTTCCAAGAAAAAGGCTTTGTCTATGTCAACACACCTATTTTGACAGGAAGCGATGCAGAAGGTGCTGGCGAAATGTTTAATGTTAATTCTTTTAATTTGAAAGATATTCCAAAAAATAAAGAAGGAGACATTGATTTCTCTCAAGACTTTTTTGGAAAACCTGCTCATTTAACCGTAAGTGGTCAATTAAATGCAGAAACTTTTGCCCAAAGTTTCTGTAATGTATACACTTTTGGACCTACTTTCCGTGCTGAAAATTCTAATACAGTAAAACATGCCGCTGAATTTTGGATGGTAGAACCTGAAATCTGCTTTGCCGACTTATCTGATGATATGGATTTAGCAGAAGAAATGATTAAATATATTTTTCAATATGTGTTAGATACTTGTCCAGAAGAGATGGAATTTTTTAATAAATTTATTGATACTGGCTTATTAGAAAGATTACATCATGTGATTGATTCTGATTTTGTAAGAATTAGTTATACCGATGCCATTAAGGAACTAGAAAAACATAATAATGAATTTGAATATAAAGTCTCTTGGGGTGTAGATTTACAAACAGAACACGAAAGATATTTATGTGAAAATATCTTCAAAAAACCTGTTTTTGTAACCGATTATCCAAAAGATATTAAAGCATTTTATATGAAACAAAATCCAGATGGAAAAACGGTTGCCGCTAGTGACCTATTGGTTCCTGGTATCGGAGAAATTATCGGTGGTAGTCAAAGAGAGGAAGATTATGATAAATTATTAAATCGTATGAAGGAATTAAATATGCCATTAGAAGAGTATTCTTGGTATTTAGATTTACGAAGATATGGTAGCTGTCATCATGCTGGTTTTGGTTTGGGATTTGAAAGAGCTATTATGTATTTGACTGGTATGCAAAATATTCGTGATGTGATTCCTTTCCCTAGAACACCAAAAAATTGTGAGTTTTAAAAAATTTAATACTAGATTTAATAAAAGAAAGTCCACCGGAAATACATCCCCGGTGTTTTTCTTAATAACAACCTTTTATTAATTGAGCTTCTGCTCAATCATTTTTGCGAGTTTTTTCTCTAGCATTGGTGGAATTGCACGGTTTCTCAGCTCGTATTTTATATGCCAAGGCTGTAAGCCCCTAGCTTTCATTAACCGAGCAATTTCTTCTGCCTTAGCTCTTAATTCTCTTTCTGTCATATTGCTCCTTTCTTTTCCAACTGTACTATCTGTTGGAAATGTTGCATTACTATTGTTATCATTTATTATTATATCACTTTTATGGTAAGTTGTAAAATCACCAGGCAAATTAAAAAGGAGGATATAGTCCCCCTTCTTTAATGTTAATTATTTTCTAAATTTCATTCCCATAAAAGCTATCCAATAAAATTTGTTTTAACTCACTCACCAAAGGCAATCTTGGATTTGCTGTTGTACACTGGTCTTCAAAAGCCCTATCAGCCAACATATCCACCTTTGCTAAAAATTCTTGTTCCTCAATGCCAGCATCTTGCAAAGACTTTGGAATATTTAAATGTTCATTCATTTCTTGTACTTTTTGAATCAAACTAGCAATTCCCTCTTCTTTGCTATCTGCCTTTAAACCAACCTTTTTAGCTAATTCATAATATTTCTCATCTGCTATAAAATATTCATATTTTGGGAAAGACACAAATTTACTTGGTCTGGATGCATTATATTTTATCACATATGGCAATATAACAGCATTAATTCTACCATGTGGTAAATGGAACTCTGCCCCTACTTTATGAGCCAAAGAGTGATTGATTCCTAAAAAAGCATTCGTAAATGCCATACCAGCTAAGGTACTTGCATTGTGCATCTTCTCTCTTGCTAATTGATTGGTTCCATCGTCATAAGCAAGTTCCAGATATTTCATAACAATTTCAACTGCTTTTTCTGCTAAACCATCTGTATAGTCTGATGCCATGTTTGATACATAAGCCTCTATCGCATGTGTTAATACATCCATTCCTGTATCAGCTGTTACTGATTTTGGCAAACTCATAACTAAATCTGGATCTATAATGGCTACATCTGGTGTTAATTCATAATCTGCCAATGGATATTTTTTATTTTTTTGTTTATCTGTTATAACCGCAAATGACGTCACTTCTGAACCAGTACCTGATGTCGTTGGAATAGCCACCATCTTACATTTTGTTCCTAATTGTGGAAATTTGTAAGTACGTTTTCTAATATCCATGAATTTTAGTTTTAACCCTTCTACATCTGCATCAGGATGTTCATAAAATAACCACATACCTTTTGCCGCATCCATTGGGCTACCACCACCAATGGCAATAATCACATCTGGCTTAAATGCCTTCATTGCCTCAACACCTTTTTTAATGGTATCAAAAGATGGGTCTGACTCCACTTCACTAAATATCTCGGAATGCACATATTGATGTCTCTTTCTTAGATGATATAAAATTTTATCTACATAACCCAATTTTACCATGCCTTCGTCTGTAACAATAAACGCTCTTTCAATATCTGGCATTTTTTCTAGGTATTGAATCGAACCTGCTTCAAAATATATTTTTTCTGGAATTTTAAACCATTGCATATTAACTCTCCTTTTCGCTACTCTTTTAATATTAATTAGATTAACCGATGATACATTGGCTGTTGTTGAATTTCCACCAAATGACCCACATCCCAATGTAAGAGATGGCATATTGGTATTATAAATATCACCAATTGCTCCATGCGTAGACGGAGAATTTACAATAATTCTTCCTGCTTTCATTTTTTCTGAAAATTTCAAATTGATTTCTCTATCTTCAGAATGAATAACGGCTGAGTGTCCCAATCCTCCAAATTCTAGTAGTCTTTCTGCTTTATCAATTCCTTCTTCTTCATTTTCTACAATGTAATACGTTAGAACGGGACTTAATTTTTCTTTTGAAAATGGATAATCTCTTCCAATTCCTTCTTCATATACAACTAGGACTTTGGTCTCCTCTGGTACTTCAAATCCAGCTTCTTGCGCTATCACATAAGGCGATTGTCCTGGTACATGCGATTTTAATTTATAGCCATATTCTTCGTTGTATTCAAACATACTATTTTGTAATTTTTCTTTTTCCTCTTCATTAACAAAATAACAACCTGCTTCTCGCATTAATTTTTCAAACGCTTCATAAATTTCTTTATCCACCAAAACAGCTTGTTCTGATGCACATATCATTCCATTATCAAAAGCTTTGGATAATACCAAATCATTCACAGATGTTCTTAATTTTGCACTCTTATGAATATAGCATGGCACATTTCCCGGTCCTACTCCTAATGCTGGTTTTCCGCAAGAATACGCTGCTTTTACCATTCCCGTTCCACCTGTTGCTAAAATCAAGTTAACATCTGGATGGTTCATCAACAATCTAGTTGCTAATACACTTGGTTCTTCAATCCATAAAATACAGTTCTCTGGAGCTCCTGCTGCTACTGCTGCCTCTCTTACTATTCTTGCTGCTTCACTACTACTTTTTTGAGCAGATGGATGGAAACCAAAGATTATAACATTTCTTGTTTTGGCAGCTATAATCGATTTGAACATAGTCGTAGATGTTGGATTGGTAACTGGTGTTACACCAGCAATAATACCAACTGGTTCTGCGATTTCTACATAATCTTCTTCTTCATTTTCATTGATAATTCCCACTGTTTTTTCATATTTAATACTATGATACACATATTCTGTCGCAAACATATTCTTTGTTATTTTATCTTCATAAATTCCTCTTCCTGTTTCTTCTACTGCCAATTTAGCAAGCTCCATATGATGTTCTAATCCCGCCATTGACATAGCTTTTGTAATATTGTCTACCGTTTCTTGGTCTAACTGTAAATATTCTTTCGATGCTATTTTGGCTTTTTCTACTAGTTCATTAATCATGTTTTGAACTTTTTGTTCTTCTTCTGGGTTTGTGTTTTCAGACATAAAAATTCCTCCTCATTCGTATTTATTTTAACCAGAATTATTATATATTATTAGAAAAATTTGTCAAGGATTTTTTATCGAAACAAAAAGATGATTTTGGGGATGCCCTTAGCTGTGCGAGCATTAAGCGAGCTTACAGATAAGTAATACCTTTAGGTACGGAGGAAAAAATTATAATACCGAAGGGAATGAACCTTTTGAATAATTTCTAGTAACTTTATTATTTTCTAAAAATTGCCAAAAAGGTTATCCTCTTTGGCAATTTGCTTTGTCCTAAAATCAGGACATTATTTATATAAATAATTTTGTGGGTTCACATGTTTTCCATTAACTCTAATCTCCAAATGCAAATGGGAACCTGTTGAATTTCCCGTTGA
The DNA here is from genome assembly GCA_948472955.1 of uncultured Clostridium sp. GTDB lineage: Bacteria > Bacillota > Clostridia > TANB77 > CAG-508 > CAG-269. The sequence continues at coordinate 4,852 of CAOKVW010000064.1, forward strand.
CCCAACAGCTGCAATCATTTCACCCGCTTCTACTTTTTGTCCAGCTGATACATACATTTTACTAGTATGGGCATACCAACTCTCTATACCATTTCCATGGTCTACTTTTACTAAATTTCCATAAGAACCTTTATAATTTGCATGGGTTACTGTTCCTGCTGCTACTACCTTGATTGGTGTTCCACTTGCTGTTGCAATATCTAAACCTGTATGATTAGAACTTCTAATACTACTACTTACTCCATATCTAGAAGAAATTGTTCCTGATACAGGTTTACAAGCTAATTTGATACCATTTATTTGTGGCATACTATTGATTCTTTCTTCTTCCTTCTTTTGCTTTTGTTGCTCATTTATGGTTTGTTCGATTTTTGTTTCGATATCTTTTTTAGCAACTTCTAAATCTTTTGTTTTAATATCCTCTTCCTTTTCTGTATATTTTTCTATAATACTTAAATCAATCTCTTTTTCTTCTTTTTTATCCTTTATTTGTTTTACCAATTCTTCTGCCTCTTCCATCGTATTAACAGAATCTATTGTCTCTTGATTAACAGCTATTTCATAATATTTATAAGTAATCGCCACTTCTAAATCCTTTTCTATATTTGCTACCATTTCCTCTTCTTTTGTCTCTATTGTTCTATCTACCAGTTTCAATTCATATTGAGGTGATGTTTTCATATCAATAGCATCTACATTTTTTTCTTCTTTCTCTAAAATAGCCTCTTTTACTTTCTCTTCTAATGCTTCTTTATTTTGTATATATCCCATCTCGTTTCCAGAAACACTTACTTTATACATAGGCTTATATTTTATTAATATAATGGCAAAAATAAAACCAAAGCTTATGATTATCATATTAAAATATTTTAAAAATTTCTTTACATAGTATTTTAATTTCTTGTTTAAAATAAAAAACCACTCCCCTTTTTTATTTGTGTTTTTTTACACAACCAAACTCTATTATACCATATATTCTCTCCAAATTCAAATTATGTATACCATTTCCCCTCTCATTTACAATCTTTTTATAATTTGAATGGATTTATCTACCTATTTTTCCACTTTTTACTCATTTTTACTTTACTTTCCTCATTTTTTCTTTATTTTTCTTGTTCTCTAATTGTGATGATTTAATTCTTTTGTATTCATATCCACTATTAATAGAATATGCTGTTTTTACAAAATTATTATTTTTATTATTAACTTATATGTTCCATATGTATATTTTAGTTTCTGTAAATTTAAACTATAAAATGCTATATTAAAAAACATAGAATAGAAAGGCAATTAATTTATGCCTTAGAAGGGTGGTAATAAAATGGCTATAGATTATACAGTAATTGGTCAAAGAATTAAACAAGCAAGGCTTGCTAAAAATTTAACACAAGAAGATTTAGCAGAACAAATTGATATTTCTGTTGCTTTCTTAAGTAGAGTAGAAAGAGGAAATTCTCATATAAATTTAAAAAGATTAAATCAATTATGTGGCTTATTAGATGTTACAGAAGGTTATGTCTTAAATGGTGCTTCTAGTAGTTCTAAAAATTACTTGAACAAAGAATTTTCAGAATTAATAAAAGGTTGTTCACCAGAAAAACAGAAATTAATTTATAATGTAGCAAAAGCTATTGTCGAGACTGATATGGAAACAGAATAAAAATATTCTAAAAAATGTAACATAAAAAGTGTTACATTTTTTGTTTGTAATAGTAGACAAAAAATAGTTAATATGATATAAATAAAAAAATGACAATATATA
>CAOKVW010000065.1 GCA_948472955.1 uncultured Clostridium sp.
CTTCTTTTATCTCCTCTGCTGTTCCCTGTGCCATCACTTGTCCACCATGTGTTCCCGCACCTGGTCCAATATCAATAATTTGGTCTGCCGCATACATGGTATCTTCATCATGCTCTACCACTAAAAGGGTATTTCCTAAATCTCTTAACTTTTTAAGAGTGGCTAATAATTTGTCATTGTCTCTTTGATGAAGCCCAATACTTGGCTCATCTAAAATATACAATACCCCTGTCAATCCAGAACCAATTTGGGTCGCTAAACGAATTCTTTGTGCCTCTCCTCCTGACAAGCTTCCCGCATTTCTAGATAGTGTCAAATATTCCAAACCTACATCCATCAAGAATTGTAGTCTTTGGTCAATCTCTTTTAAAATTAACTCTGATATCATGACCTCTGTTTTGGTTAAGGTAAGACCATTTAGATAGCTCTTAATTTGATTGATTGGCATATCAGTCAATTCGTTAATGTTTTTATCTCCTACTTTAATGGCTAAAATTTCAGGTTTTAGTCTGGCTCCATGACAAGAGTAGCATGGTGCGTTACTCATATACATTTCATAAAAATCTCTCATTCCTTGTGACTTGGTTTCACTATGACGTCTGTCTAAAGTTGGAATGACTCCTTCAAAAGGTGCTTTAAATTTTCGAACACCAGCATAAGAAGAATATTCAAAGTCAATTTCTTCTTCTCCTGTTCCATATAAAATTTTCTCTAAAAACCATCTTGGTAAATCTTTTATTTTTTTGTTTTTAATTGGCACATCATAATAGTTGGCAATGCTTTCAAAATACATTTTAGCCATCGTATCACCTTTTTTCATGGTACTTGCCCCAAAGGCCTTTACTCCATCGTATAAGGTTTTATTTTTGTCTGGAATGATTAAATCTTCGTCCATTTTCATTAAATAACCAATTCCTGTACAAGTTGGACAAGCTCCAAATGGATTGTTAAAAGAAAACATTCTTGGTGTTAATTCTGGAAAACTAAATCCACAGTCTGGGCAAGCATAATTACAACTATACAAAACTGGTTTTTGCCCTATAACATCAATTAATACCAATTTATCTGCATGCTTTAAAGCAGTTTCTACTGATTCGGTTAATCGGCTTACTATATCTGGTTTAATGACTAACCTATCTACAATCAATTCTACCTCATGCTTTTTCTTTCGGTCTAACTGAATCTCATCTATGCCTAATTCATACACTTCTCCATCAATCCTGACTCTCACAAATCCATCTTTTTGGTAACCCTCTAATTGTTTGGTAAATTCACCTTTTCTTCCTCTTACCACTGGTGCCAATACCTGAATTTTTGTGCCCTCTGGTAGACTCATAATATTATCAATAATCTGGTCAATGCTTTGCTTTTCTATCTTTTTGTGACAATTCGGACAATAAGGAACTCCAATTCTGGCATATAACAAACGAATGTAGTCATAGATTTCCGTTACCGTTCCAACCGTTGAACGTGGATTTCTAGATGTCGTTTTTTGGTCAATCGAAATCGCTGGTGATAAACCATCAATTCTTTCTACCTCTGGCTTTTCCATCAACCCTAAAAATTGCCTTGCATAGGAAGACAAACTTTCTACATATCGCCTTTGCCCCTCTGCATATAAAGTATCAAATGCTAGACTTGATTTTCCTGACCCAGAAAGCCCTGTAATAACTACTAATTTATCTCTTGGTATTTCCAAGTTTATATTTTTTAAGTTGTGCTCTTTTGCTCCTTTTATGGTGATTTTGTCGTTCATAAAAACCTTCCCCCTGTTTTTCTCTTGGGACATGGGGACGTAGATAATGTCCCTATAAATAATGCCATTAACTTAATGTATTATCTATTATTTTTTTACACCTTGTGTGTCGCAACCTTCAGATTTTAAATATGGTGGGTTGCTCCAATCGCACTCGCTATCGCTCGTTTTGCTGTCCACTGTTAAAGCTTTGCTTGTTACAGTGGCAGTATGCAGTAGCTGGTCGCTTACGCGGTGTTGCAAAAATAATAGATAATACATTAAGTTAGCAGTTTTAAGTATTTAGGGACATTATCTACGTCCCCATGTCCCAATAATTGTTCACTTTAAAACTCCTCTATCATTCCTTAAAATATGCTATCTGTTTCCTTTAAAATAATATCTTTCAATTTATCTTTTAATTCTGGTAAACTTTCTTTTATCGTTCCCCATAATACAGATAAATCAACATTTTCATAATCATGTACAATTCTATTTCTCATTCCCTTCATGCTATTCCACGGAATTTCAGTATGTCTTTCTATTGTTTCTTCTGTTATTTCTTTCACAAGTTCTCCAATTTGAGAAACTGTAAACGCACAAGCCGTAATTGTTTTTTTATCATCTAAAAAATCTTTTGCTTCTAATCCATCAACATATGTTTCAATATCATCTATATAACCTATTATTTTTTGAATAATAATTCTATCTTTACTTTTCATATACAATAATTCCTTCCTTTTGAATATCATCATAAATTCTACTATCTTTTTGAATCTCAGATACTTCAAATAAGTCAATATTTTTCTCTAACTTTTGTATTAAATCTTCTAATAGTCCATAAAAATTTATATTTAATAACTTTCCTTCGCTATCTATTACTAAATCGATATCACTCTTAGGTGTAGGAGTATTTTTTGCATAGGAACCAAACAGTATCGCTTTTTTTACCGAAAAATTCTTTAATATTTCTTGCAATATTTTTTTTATCTCATCTATTGTATAAATTCTTTCAGACATAACATTACCTCCTTTGATTGTTTTTCTATATGATATAGTATACCATATCTTTATGTATTCTTACAAATTTTTCAATTTATTTTAAAAACTTTCCTACAAATTCTATCTTTTTATTTTCTATATCTATTTTGGTATCTACTCCAACCGGAATAACACAATTTGCTATTTTATGTCCAAAATCATTACATTTTATAATAGGAAAATCATATTGTTTCGTATAGGCTAACAATACATCTTTCATTTGTGGGTAAGTATCTCCATTTTTCTGTAAATCATAATTATAGCCAATCACAACGGCTTTCACTTTATCAAACACACCTGCTAACCTTAAATGCTCAAATCTTCTTTCACATTCATCTGGTGAAATACGGAAACTTTCCATGAATAAAATCTTATCTGTCATATCTGGAAAGTATTGCGTTCCTATTAAATGCATCATACTTCCTAAATTGGTTCCTATGGATTTGCCAATAATCTGTTTATCCTTTCCCTTTTTTATAATTTTTTTCTCACCTTGATAAAACTTTTGTATGTTTTTATGAATAAACACATTTTCGAACTCCATCCATCTCTCTTCTGCTGTCTCTTCTCCATAATTAATAAAATCTGGTCCGTGAAAAGTAACAAGCTCTGTTTTTTGCTGTAAAACTTGCAACAATACCGTGATATCACTGTATCCTACCAATATTTTAGGATGCTGTTTTATAATTTCATAATCTAACAAAATAATAAATTTCTATAAATGATTCTTGGAATTATCATGAAAACGGAATAGAAAATAAGTCGATAAACTTGTTGCATGATGATTTCCGTTTCTATATTTCCTTGTAGTAGCAAATCTAATATTTCTCCTATGATGGTTGGTATTTTGAATAAAATCCATACCACAAAAGCATGAAAAACCATTCCTACTATATAAATAGGAAAGGTTCTTTTTAACTCATCTATGAATATTTTATGATTCCTGTGATTTGCTTTCATTGGTAGTTCCTTCTTTTTTTAAAAATTCTCATCTAAAAGAAAATCAATTAAATTTATATGCTTGATTCCATTATATTCATACGTCATTCTATCCAATGTAATTACATATTTGGGATAATTATCATGAATCGTCTTATATGCTCCAAATTCTCTATTTTTGGTATCTTCATTCGATATACTAAAAGCAACTTGTATATAAATCTTTTTATCTGGCTTTGTCGCAACAAAATCTATTTCACCTTTTTTGGTTTTTCCAGTATACACATCATAACCTTTTATGATTAACTCATTGTAAACAATGTTTTCTATTGCATATGATTTATCCATTTCTGTTTTATTATTTTTTATTTGAGCAATGCCCAAATCTGTTACATAATATTTATTCAAAGTTTTTAAAACTGCTCTACCATGTATATCATATCGATAAACTTTTCGAATGAGTAATGCTTTACATAGAGCATCTAAGTAAGAATATATAGTTAGTGTTGAAACTTCTCTTCCTTCATTTTTCAAAAAATTAATAATATTTTCAGCAGAAAACTCTCTTCCTATTGTATCTATAATATATTGTAAAATCAAATTAAATAAAGCTATATCTCTAATTTTTAATCTTTCTACAACATCTCTTAATATAATAGAATCAAAAACTCCATATAGATAATTTTTTGTCGAATCTTCTCTTTTAAATTCAAATCGATTCGGAAGACTTCCCCATTTTATATAATCTTCAAATATTTTATCAGTAGATTCTTCTTTTCCTAGTAATTCCAATACTTCTTTGTAGGATAACGGATTGATTCTAAAACTTACATATCTACCAGAAAGCACAGTTGATAATTCCTCTGATAATAATCGACTATTTGAACCTGTTATAAAGATACTTACTTTTTTCGATGCTCTTAAAGAATTGATAACTTTTTCAAAATTCTCTACATTTTGTATTTCATCAAAAAATAAATAATAAAGTTTATCATCTTTTATTTTTTCTAAAATATATTTATTTAGTAATTTATAATCTGTTAAATCTTCAAATTCTATAAATTCAAAATTAATATATATAATATGACTTTTGTCTATTCCTCTGTCCTTTAGTTCTTCCATTATTTGCTCTAATATTACAGATTTTCCACATCTACGTATTCCTACTAAAATTTTTATTAAATCACTATCATAAAAATCTCTAATTTTTTCTAAATACGTTTCTCTTTTTAACATTTTTATCACCTATTACTATTATAAGTATAGATTTTATTTTTGTCAAGTTATTTTTATATATAAAAATAACTTTTGTTTTTTCAATTTCTTTTTTGTATGTAAAAATTATTTTTAAAATTTTATTCCATCAATACAATCATCATAAATAAATTGTTTTAACTCTTTGATATCATCTGTTTCATAATATTTTATCAGTTCTTCTCCGAACTTTTCTTTTTTATCAATTGGAATGGTTATAACTCCAACTCCATTTTTTATCATTTCATGATTAGCCAATAACATTGCACTTCTTTTGTTGCCATCCCAAAATAATTGTGATTTCATCGTATATGCCATAATTTCTATGGCTCTTTCTGTTGGATTTTCTATCTGTTTCATGTTATCCAAAGCATTCTGAAAATTTTCTTTATCTGGTAAGGATGGTTTCCATTGTGTTCCTCCTATCTTAACATTTCCAGTTCTTAAATTTCCAGCACTTTCCACTATATTGCTTCCAACAAGTGCATGAATACTACATAAATATCTAAAATCTATTTCTTGTTCAATGGTGGACAAAATAAATTGCCAAGCATGTTTTAAGTTATTAATGGTTATGATTTCGTCTACTCTTAAACGTCCAACATTTCCGCCATCATAGATTTTCTGTATTTCTGGAAATGTTACATCGATTCCCTCCAAATGAGCACTTTTCCAAATATAATCCACAATATTTCTTTTCGCTACAAATATATTTTGTTCTAATGTCATGTTATACTTGTCTTTCATTCTTTACCCTTCATTTTTTTGCCAAGAGACTCGAACCTTTTTGGCAATTTTATTAGAATATTCCTACAATTTCTCCATTTTCATCAATGTCTATACTTTCTGCTGATGGTACTTTAGGAAGACCTGGCATCGTCATAATTTTTCCCGCTAGAGCAACCACAAAACCTGCTCCAGTTTTTAGTTGAATATCACGAATGGTAATATTGTAATCTCCTTTACACTCTAAGTTTTTGGCATCATCTGAGAAAGAATATTGTGTTTTGGCAATACATACTGGAAAATTTCCATATCCTAGTTCTTCTATTTTTTTAATTTCTGCTAAAGCTGATTCTGAAAAATCAACTCCTTTTGCTCCATAGATTTTAGTTGCTATTTTTTCAATTTTGGTTTGGATAGAATCTTCTAGTTCATACATATACGTAAAATTAGGTTCTTCTTGTTCGGTTAATTTCACTAATTTTTCAGCAATGTCTCTAGCTCCTTCGCCACCTTTTGCCCATCCTTCTACTAGGCTTAATTCCACTCCTTTTTCTGCTAATTTTCCTTTTAAGAAATCAATTTCTTTTTCGGTATCTTGTACATATCGGTTTAAAGCTACTATGACATTTAATCCAAATTTATTTTTTAAGTTATCAATATGACGATACAAGTTGTCAATTCCTCTTTCAATTCCTTCTATGTTTTCTTCTTGTATTTTATCTTTTTCTACCCCACCATGATATTTAATGGCTTTTATGGTTGCCACTAATACAACCGCATCTGGCTTAATGCCTGCTTTTCTACATTTGATGTCAATGAATTTTTCAGCTCCTAAATCTGCTCCAAATCC
>CAOKVW010000066.1 GCA_948472955.1 uncultured Clostridium sp.
GCGACACCGAAGCCAACGTTGAAGCCGACGGAAACGCCGGAATCGACAGCGACACCGAAGCCAACGTTGAAGCCGACGGAAACGCCGGAATCGACAGCGACACTGAAGCCAACGTTGAAGCCGACGGAAACGCCGGAATCGACAGCGACACTGAAACCTACGTTGAAACCGACGGAGACGCCGGATTCAACAGAAAAACCGGTAATCGTCAAACTTGTCAGAGATGCACAAGTATTTGGCGATATCGAAGATACAAAAAAGCCTCTTAGAGAATTAAAGAGAGGCGAAAAAATCAAGGTTATTGGCTATCAGTATGGATGGCTGAAACTGACAGATACTGTCCAAGATGAGTTTGTGTATTATTTGGATACAGATTATTTGGACAGAAAAAATAGCTTTAAGCCTGTTTATGTAAGTAATCAACACGGGCAAAAAGCGACAGTCATGAAAGATGGCGTAGAGTTAAGGACGGAACCTGGCTTCACGTCAAAAAGTAAAAAAATATCTGTACTGAATTCTGGAGATGAGGTAGTCATCCATGAATCAGTAGATATGATTTACTGTGAAGAAAAGGGCTACTGTAGAGTTACGGTAGCAGATAGCAAACAGGAGGGATACATTTATAAAGATGGTCTCGACTGGGAGATGGAATTTAAAATACCGGAAGACGAGGAAATAACAAAAGAAGAAGGTAAAAACATGACGGAAATCTTTGAAGGAAAAGGCATCGAGGTAAAGGTAATTCAACCGACCAAGATGTATGAAGGCACAAAGTCTGGTTCAGCAGTGAAGAAACAGCTGAATCCAGGAGATAAAATAACTGTACAGGAATGCAGAGAAGCGGAAACAGGCTATTTAATGGCCGTATATCGGTCTGGCAGTGAGACAGTCAAGGGATTTGTTGACTATCTTAAGACTGATTATTTAGATAGGAAAGAAATTTATTCTCCTGTCTATCAAGAAAAATTGAACAATGTAGAGGCAACTGTAAACGCAAACTCAGTGAATTTGAGGAGTAAACCGGGCATCACCCCAAAGAGTAAAGTTGAGGGTGTTGCGGGAAAAGGATTAGATTTAGTTCTTGTTTCATACGTGGAAATGGTAAGGAACGAGAGATATGGCTGGTACAAGGTCATAGTAGTAGATACAGGTGAAGAGATGTACATCTACGGAAAGTATGTAGATGTAAAAGAGAATGCTAGAGCTAAGAAAAAGTTGAAATCACAAGAAGATAAGAAACAAAGAGTTACTACAGGCAGTTCAATAACTGCTAAAGAGGAAAGAGAAAGTGATGGAAACCAAGAAACTGTCAGCAATAAGGAAAAGGGTGAGAGTGTTGCGACAAAAGAAAATAATCATGTAGCGATAGCTACAATGTATTATTTTGATAATAGGAAATTTTTGAAATATGCAAGGGGGAATGCAGCTTAACAAAGGAGTGAGAACGAACGGCTGTAACTGTAGACATACAACACGTAGTAGACTTTTCTAGTGTATAATTTTAGGGAGAAAAGTTTAATACTGACCAAGCGTATATAACAGGGAGAGAAGATTTATGCGGACCGTTCTTTATAAGCGTATGTAGTAGGGAGTGTAACTTTTAGTCAAAACAACAAAGGACTCAACCATAAGCAACGAGAAAAGTTCAAGTTCATATGGTATGAGCAATTATAAGTTCAATCGAAAAAAGTTTATTATACCTGAATACAGAAATATTATGATTATGATAAATTTTAAATAAGAAGTTTTGATTGTTTCAAGTTTAGTTTATATTCAAGTACAAGGATGTACGAATATGAAATTAAGCGAAATCAAAACCGACGATTTAAACTTTATTGTGATGATAGTATGGACGTAGTTTATATCAACATCAAAACATTTTTCCGAAATTTATTTGGGGCAATCTCGAATAGATTAGGAAAAAGACGAAGATATTTATTATCATATGAGATTTCGAAGACAAGGATGTCGAGAAATGAATGTGAATTTAATAAATATTTACGTTATAATTATTAGTAGACAGAGCTGTCTAATGATAATTATTTATACTAGAATTTGCAAATGGCAGAATTGCCAGTTGATTCAGTATATTTTGATGTGAAATGTAAATAAGAAAAATAAATTAAGTAGATTGGCATAAAATTGACAGATATCAGATTGGAGACGAAAATTCAATCTGTTGCATATAGACGAGATCCTTTAAGAAGGAAGCGAGTGGAAAGTAATACTTTTCATCCGTTTCCTTCTTTTTATTGTATAACCTTCCCAAAAATGGAAAAACTTTAAAGAGAAGCACAAGTTTTGAGGAGGTACATATGGAAACAAGTAGCATGAAAAACATGGTAGTATTAAAAAACTTACCATCCAATTTAGTAGAAGAGGCTATTGTCATTTTAAAATCTAGTAAGAAAGTAAGAAAATTAGAAAAAATAGAAAAAAGTAATCAATTTGAAAAAATAGACACAACCAAAAGAGAAAAGGACTATGTTTTAAAAGAAGCGGAAATGTTAGTATCTAGTTATATTTCAAAGTTAGAAAACAATCATGAACAAAAGCAATATAAAACCATAAAAAATAGTAAAAAATATATTAGACTTAAGAGGTATGCTTTTTTGTCTAGCTTAATTATCGTATTACAAACCATGTTACTTATTTTAAAATAAGGAATAAAACACCTTTTGTTATCATATTCTTTAATAAACTCATAAAAGACAATGAAACAAAGGAAGAGGTGTTTTAGATGGAGAGAGTAATGACAGTAGAAGAAAAAATTAGACGAGCTGAAGAGATTTACGAAAGGAGAAAACAAGGGGAGATAAGACCAGTTGCTAAGGTAACTGTTAATGATAAAAAAGATATAAAATTATTAAAAAAAATGGTGATACAAATACTTATTTGTATGACTATTTATTTGATTTTTTATATTGTGCAAAAAAATCAATATGTTTTTTCAGAAGATTTTATAAATAAAGCAAATGAGATACTTTCCTATGATACCAATTTTGTGGGATTATATGAAATGATAAAAGAGCAGATAGCAAGTTTTGGAACACAGGAACAAGAAAAAGAGCAAGAACCAGAATCTGTTCCAGAACAAGAACAGCAGCCAAAGCAAGAAGGAGCTTCTGATTTAGAAGGAGAACAAAATGAGGAAGCAATAGGAGGAGCAGAAGAAACAAAAGAAGAGCCCAATACAGAAAATGTATCACAAGAACAAATGGATATAGAAAATATAAAAAATACAACGAGTTTTATAAAACCATTAGAAGGAATGGTTAGTTCACCATACGGCAACAGAGATAATGCAACAGGAAGCGTACCTAAAAATCATACAGGAACCGATATTGCAGCTAATTTGGGAACAAAAATAATAGCGGCAACAGATGGCGAAGTGGTTTTATCATCAGAAGAAGGAGATTATCGGAAAACATTTAAAAATTCAAATAGGGGAAGTTAGCATTATTTATGCACATTGTAATAATTTATATGTTAAACAAGGAGATAAAATTTCACAAGGACAAGAAATCGCAGAGGTTGGTTCAACAGGGAATTCTACGGGACCACATTTACATTTTGAAATTCGAATTTCTGAAAGAACAGTAAATCCACAAAGTATTTTGGAATTATAGGAGAGAAAATCTATGCGATTTAGAATTGATTTAAAAATATTTCTTTTTTTGATTTTATTTTATGTGACAAAACAAATTGAAATTTATACTATGATTATGTTTTTTGCCATTATTCATGAACTAGGACATATGGTAGTAGGTCTGCTAATGGGAATGAAGCCAGAAAAGTTGGAAATTATGGCATATGGGGTATCTGTATCATTTAAGCTAATGCCAAAAGATTATAATAGAAAAATAAAGAGAGGCAATCAGTTAGAATTAAAGAAAATATTGGTTGCATTAGCTGGGCCAATTACTAATTTTATGATAATTGCAATTGTTTTACAAATGAATATGAATTTAGTTTCAACCTTAATGATATTATATTCTAATCTAGTACTTATTTTATTTAATTTATTACCAATCTATCCACTTGATGGAGGAAGGCTAATAAAAGGGATTTTACATATATTTCTGGGGAAAATGAAGGCTGAAAAGTATACGAATTATATATCATTTGTTACTTTAATGATTGTTACTTTTGTTTCTAGTATTGCTATTTATCAGCTTCAAAATATTGCTATATTTCTGATTGTTCTAATGCTATGGGTGATTTTTATTAGAGAAGATAGGGTTTACGAAAAAAGAAATAAAATGTATCATTTAATTGAAAAAAGTATTGAAATTAAATAAAATAAATAGTAAACTAATACAGAGGATAAAAAGGAGAAGATGCCAATGATAAGTAGCAAAATAAAAAATGTAAGAGGAATTTCTTTAATTTCATTAGTAATAGCCATAACGGTATTGATGATACTTTCCAATGTTATCATTTATAATGTAAAGGATGACCTTAAACTAGGAAATTTGACAGAAATGCAAAACGACATTGTTAATTTAAGAGACAAGGTTTCTTCGTATTATAGGCAAAATGGAGAAATTCCTGCCAATATAGCCTATACAAATATTAATGCTATAAAAGAGGCAGGTGTTATTAGTGAGGCAGTAGATACAGGTAATTTTTTGGTGATTGATTTATCAGCCCTTGAAAATTTGACTTTAAATAAGGGGAAAGACTTTGAAAAAGTAAAAGAAAATCCAGACCATGTTAATGAATATACAGATTTGTATATTATTAACGAAACAAGTCATAATGTGTTTTATGTGGCAGGGGTAACAATCAATCAGGACACTTTTTATACAGACTATACATCTGAAAAAGTGGATACAGCTACTGTCAATTTAAAATATATTGAAAATGTAGAAATTCCAGATGGTTTTTATTATGTGGAAGGAACAAAAGACACAGGTATTAAAATAAAAAGTAATGACAATACAGAGGAGTATCAATGGATACAAGAAACTAAAGAAATATCTGAGATTCCCAATGATATAGAAATAAATGCTAATCAAAAAGAAGATTTTATAAAAAGCGTTAATGGGTATCATGGTTATTACAAAGGTGTAAACAGCAGTAAAGTGATATTTTTAGGATTGGAAAATTGGTCACCTATTTATGATAAAGAAGGGATTTATCGAGACAAAAATGGTGATACAGCCTATATTCCGCAAGGATTTAGTGTGTCTGAAACACCAGGAGAAAATACAATTGATGAGGGATTGGTAGTAAGAGACGAGAAGCAGAATGAATGGGTATGGATAGAAGTGCCAAAATCCATTTATCAAACTGCTGAATCGAGTGAAGATTATGAAAAAATAGAAAAGGATATGCAGACATATACGAGTAGTTATAGAAATAGTGAGTATACAGACACTTGGAATTCAAAAGAACAACATGGATTTGCTAGTGCAAATGAGTATCAAAATTGGAAAAACAATATGTTGAAAAGTGTCTATGAAAAAGAAGGCTTTTATATTGGAAGATATGAGGTAGGAACAACAACAGCAAGGGCTTCTAGTTCTGCAACTGAAACAACACCAATTCTTCAAAAAGATGCTTATCCTTATAATTTTGTAACCTGCAAACAAGCACAAACTTTGGCGAAAAGCTTGGCAACAGAAGGAAAAACAAGTAGCTTAATGTTTGGAATTCAATGGGATTTGGTTATGAAATATGTTGAGACAAAAGGAGGAAAGACACAAGATGAATTAAAAGATTCTACTACATGGGGAAATTATAGTAATGCTACATTTGATATAACAAGAGGAGAATATTCAGCAACAGAAGGATTATGGAATCAAGTAAATGCAAAATATACAAAACCAACGGAATCGGTTATATTGACAACAGGAACCACAAACAGAAATAGTGCCTTAAATATTTTTGATTTATCTGGAAATGTGTGGGAATGGACATTGGAATATACATCAGGTTCTAATGGCTCATGTGTTTCCATAGGTGGTGCATATGATAATAATGGGAAAGAACATTCAGCTTCTTCTCGTAATTATGGGTATGCAGTTACTTTTACTCATCCCGGACTTGGTTTTCGTCCAGCATTATATTAATTTTAAAGGATAAAATGGACAAGTTCTATTTAGTCAATGCTGTTAATCTACATATTATATATTATTTTTTTACACCTTGTGTGTCGCAACCTTCAGTTCTTTAACATGGTAGGTTGCTCCAATGCTACTTACCAAAGGCTCGTTTAGTCGCTTACGCGGTGTTGCAAAAATAATATATAATATGTAGATTAACAGCATTGATTATTTTAAGAAAGTCAAGACAGTACTTTGTAATCAAATTGTAATATTTTAGAAATATTTTTGTTATAATACATTGACTTTTTACTGTTTTCGTTATATGATATAGATGTTTGAATGAAAAATAAAACCAAGTTTGTACCTTAAGAAAGGAATGATAGTAAATATGGGAGAAGTAATTGTAATCACATCAGGAAAAGGTGGAGTAGGAAAAACAACAACAACAGCAAATTTAGG
>CAOKVW010000067.1 GCA_948472955.1 uncultured Clostridium sp.
ATGTTCATATCTCTTACTTCATCAATACTGCTATATCCTTTGTAATGTTGATAAATTCTTTGTACTACGACTCCTAATTTATCTTCAAATCCTAATAATATACTTTCTTTTTCGTAAATATCTTCTATTTCTTGACTAGTTATGACATAAGAAGGTTTGGTTTCTCCTTCTACATATTTTAAAGTAGCTAAATTATATTTTTTAATTATCTCTGTTAAGGCTTCATAACCAAACTCTTTTTTATAAGTAAATATCAATATGTCAAATTTATCTTGTGGTGTTAAAAGAGAAGGAATATCAAATGGAATTGCTTTTGATATATTGCTTTCTGTAACACCATATTCTTTTTCTAATAAATCAAAAATCAATTCTTTTACATATTTTTTGTCATTTACATCTCCATAGGTACAACCTTTTAAAGCTTTTTTTAAGGCATACTTTTTGTTTTTTCTTCTTTTTAATTCTTCTTCTGAAAGACCGATATCATATAAATTGATTTTTGTAATTTCATCTAGCCTTTTTTTCACGAATTCAATCATTTTTTCTATGGTATATGTTTTATCATCTACATCAATTTGTATTTCTACTTCTGCATTTTTCTTTTTCTTAATATTGTAAAAGATAAAATATACCGCAGCTGCTATTACTACTAACATTAATATGATGTTTGTTATAGACATCTAGTTTTTCCTCCTTACATCTTCATTGATAAATCCTGCAATCGATATATTATGTTGTTGGCTGTTCTTTTTATTTCCGAGAAAAAGAATCCATTTCTCTCATCTTGGTCTGTTTTTCTAAGCTTTAGAAATAAATCTGGCACAGCTGCTTCTTCACATGCTTCGAAAAATAATGTATTGTACGGAATTGTTGAAACTTTATTTTTTTCTCCTAAATATCTAGTTACATTTTTGATGTTATATTTTGAATATCTATCATATCTTCCTAATAACACCAATGTTTTTTTAGATTTAAATAGTGGATTTTGTTCTCTTATCTTCAAAAAGTTATTAATACTTGCCAATCTTTGACTTAAACTTGCTACTATTAAATCAGATTTTTGTATGATGGTTTCTGCTATATCTTTTTTCATTCTTTTGTCTAAATCCACAAATACTAAATCATAATAGTTGTTGGCTAAGCTAATAATATCTGGGTAATATTCTTTAATTTCATCATATTCTTCTTGCTCCCCTTTGAAGGTTGGTAATATTTCTAATCTGTCTTTAAATATGATTTTGGTATAGTTGGTAATATATTCTGGTGATAGCTTGTTACTTTTCATTACTTTTGCTAACCCTGCTAGTCCTTCTTCCATTGCTATATTGGTATTTGGTCCAAATAGTCCTCTATTCTTTTGTGGTTTGTTATTGATTTCCCAAAAACAGTTATCCAAATTTTGATCTTTATAGCCAGTTGAGAAGACTAATATTTTATAATTATGTTCTATTGCTAAATAGGTACATATGGATATTAAGGATAAGGTTTTTCCTGTTTGTTCTCGTCCTTTATTCCAAAAAGTTACAATTGACATTTTTTCTCATTCCCTTCTTTTACAAGTCTTATCCAATTTTCTCAACGATTTTTATGGTTTTTCTAATGTTGGCTTCACTTACATTTCCTAAGATTTCTTCTGCTAAATAAGCTAAGCCATCTTTATAGGAAACACTTAATTTCTTAAATCTGATTTTCGCTACTCTTTGATTTTCGTGAAGAACACTCAAATCACCGTTTTCAATTGGAAAATAAATTCTATAATCGTTCCACATTATCTTGTAGCCCAAAGAAAGAAAATTTAAATAATCATCTTCCTCTTTTAGCATGTCTTTTGAGAATAAAACTTTGGTTAGATTGACTATGTTTTGTACTCCATTTAGAATCTCCATTCCCTTTTTTAAAGAATAGTTATCAAAAGATGTTACAAAATAGTTCTTGTCTGCTTCTTCTAATCGGAAATTTCTTAAACCTTGTACGTTATCTGTGTCAATTAACATGATATCGTATTCCATTTCTTGGCTTTCTCCCATACCTAAATACTGTTTTATGTCCTCTATGCTAGAAAATCCAACCGCCACATCAATTTCTTCAAAATCGGTAACATATTTCATAGTAGGGTCTATGGCTGGTACAATATATCTAGCTTTTTGATTTGTTGTAGCATCCATGATTAGTACTTTTTGATTTAATAATGTTAATATTTTAGCTGTATACAGCATTAAATCGGTTTTATCATATGCTCCTATAAACCCTATCTTCTTCATGTGTATTCTCTCCTTTTTTTCTAATCGATTACTCCTGCTAGAGAATCTAAGTATTCTTTTCTAGAATTTTTAGAATTTGTAATACTTTCTTGCATGTTCGTTTCTAAGTTTGATTGTGCTTGGTCTCCTTGACTGCTAACAGCACTGTTAATGTAATTGTTTCTCAAGTCTGATGCATTTGTATTGTTATATCTAGCAGCAATTTCATTCATTGCTTTTTCTAAGATATTTGGGTCATTTTTCAACAATGCTGATGTGCTTGCATTAACTGGATAAGTTGGTGTTGCTGCTTCTTGCATTCCTGCTTCTGTATATTTCGTAGCATACAATTTAGCACCTTTTACTTGATAAGCATCAATGATAGCACAACTCATATGTAAGATTTCGCCTTCTGATAAGTTCACCCAAATCGTACTTTGTGAATCAACTCCACCGATATTTGGTATTGTTACTTCTTTTTTAGCAATGACAATGTAGTCTTGTCCAGATGGCAACATAAGTCTAATATCTATATAATCACCTGTTACTAAATCCATTGGCAAAACTAGCATATTATATTCTTGTTTTCTAACATCATTTTGTACAGGATTGTCACTCTTGCTTAACAATTCTGTTGTCATTAATGTATTTTTTTTCATGGTTACTTTTGCTACCAATGGGACACTATTTAATTCAAGATATTCTTTGTTATCTGTGTTTTGGTTGTTTCTTTTATTTTTATCGATATAATAATTATCTGTTTCTTCTTGGAATACTTTGTATTCTACACCTTCTATTTTTACCCATAATTGTGGATTATTTTCACTGTCATATTTGGTGTAAATGTCATTTCCTGCTTTATCTTGTAAGGCATAATTTTCAATCAAACTAATATCGCTTGTTGCATTACTTGGTACAAGATTTCTATTAACGGTTTGTTTGGTTAACATATCAGATGTAATAACTTGTCCTGAACTAACATCTTGATTTAATACATATGCTTGTACACTTGCTTTTAATTGTTCTTGCTCCTTTTTTACTTTGCTCATTAATTGCATAATTAAAAATGCTATGATTAATCCTGCTATTAATAACATGGTTATCATACCTAATAAAAATGAGTTTCTTGCTTTTCTTTGCATTGGATTTGTTGCCATGACAAATTCCTCCTTAAAATTTATTTTTCTTTGCTTTTTTTACAAAATATTCATCTATTTTATTGTAACGCAAATGAATTTCAAAAGCAACGAATTTAAGTATTGTTACTAAAAGTTAATATGTTTGTAATGTTTTTGTAATATTTTTAGAATTTAAAAAAAGAAGGTTTCCTTTTAAAGGATTCCTTCTTTTCTTTATCTGATTTTTTGTAGTACTTTTGCTACACCTTCCTCGTTGTTGGAAGTTGTTACATCATCCGCTATTTGGGTTATTTCTGGTGTGCTTCCTCCCATTGCTACTCCCAATCCTGCCTCTTGTATCATTTTCTTATCATTCACATTATCACCGATTGCTACTATTTCCTCTTTGTTAATCTTTAATTTTTGCATTAAAAATTCTATAGCATTCCATTTATCAACATTTTGTACAGTTATTTCTGTATAATAGTAAGCAATTGTTATTTCCTCTGTTCCTTGTTTAATTGTTTTTCTGGACATATGCGAAACATCTAATACTTCAATTCCTTGTATTTTTCTTAATTTTCTAATAATCGATTGAAAAACCGTTTGATTATCATCACAAATTGTTATTTTTAAATATTTTTCTTCTTTTTTATTTTTTACATATTCATACATATTTTGAATCATACTAATTTTAGTTTGCTTATTTTCTTCTTTTTTTAAATTTTCTTTTTGATAATATAAAACATTGTATTTTAATGCAGTCGCCAATATCGTTTGGTCTGTGTATACATTGTAACTAATGCTATTTTCTTCACATATTTTGATAATTTCTAAGACTTTATTTTTCGGTAAGAATTTATCGTATATAATTTCGTCTTTTTTCATATCATAAATTAAAGCACCATTTCCTGCTATAAAATAATTTTTGCTTCCAATTTCTTTGGCAATTGTTTTGATAGAATCTATTGGTCTTCCCGATGCTATGATGACATCTATTCCTCTATCTATTGTTTGTCGAATGACATTTTTTGTGCTTTCGGTTACGATTCCATAGGAATTCAACATGGTTCCGTCTAAATCAACTACTACTAATTTATACATATTGGCTCACTCCTTAGTTTTGATTTTTATTATAACTTTTAATTTTTTAATTTGCAACTGGTTTTTTGATTTATTTTAACTAATTGTTACTATTTAGCCAATACTGTCAACCTAAGCATCTCTTGTCCTAAAAGTTTATATATTTTTAATAAAAACCAATAGGGCTAATTCTGGAAAAAATTGTTTGTTTATTTTTATCTTTTTTTGCAAATGATAGTATTAGAAAAAGCAAAGGTTTTTTCTATATGTAATATTACAGGAGGTGAAAAAACGATGGCAACAAATTCAAACAAAAAATTAGTTCCAGAAGCTATGTCTGCTTTAGATAAGTTCAAATATGAAGTAGCTAGTGAAGTTGGTGTTAATTTAAAAGACGGATATAATGGAGATATCTCAGCTAAAGATGCTGGTAGAATCGGTGGTAACATGGTTAGAAAAATGATACAACAAGCTGAACAACAAATGAAATAGTTCATTTTTAGTTACTAATCTTCATTTTGGTAGGAAGTTAAATTTTGTTTTTATTATTTTATTTATAAAATACATAAAGGCAGGATTTGATTTCCTGCCTTTCTTTTATTCTATAAAATTTTTTTACGCTTCTGGTTCTACTAAACCATAATTTTTTCCATCTTTCAATTTATGGATAGCATTTACTTTTCCAGTTTCAACGTTGATAAACACTAAGAAATTGTGACTTGGTTTTTCTTTTAATTTTAAAACCGCATCTTCTGGTAACATTGGTTTAATTTCATAATAAGATGTTTTGACAATTTCGTCTCTTATTTCAGCAATTGGGTCAGTTTGTGTTTCCATGTTTTTAATAGAAGAATCTTTCATCATTTTTTCTTTTTTGGTTTTGGCTTTTCTGATTTGTCCTTCTAAGATGTCAATATCTTTGTCAATAGAGGCATACATGTCTTTGTCTTCTGTTACCGCTCTATATTTTTCTCCATTTGCTGTTACATAAATTTCTGCTATTTGCTCATTTTTTTCTGTTTTTAAAGTAACGTCTGCTTCTGCTTCTTCAAAATACTTATCTATTCTGTCTAATTTTCTTTCTACATAATCATGAATTGCTTCTGTTATCTTTAGTTCCTTTCCTGTTATTTTTATTTTCATAAAAATCTCTCCTTTCTTTTATGGTCTTATTATATACATTAATTTTATCCTTGTCAAACTATTGATTTTGAAATTTCATTTTTGGTAAATATGCAAAGCTCCCCCTTCGGCAAACCAAAAGGGGGAAGCCAATAGTCCGAAATTATCGGATTATCTTTAAGTTCTCGGCATGGACATTTACCGTTTTGCCCTCGCCGAGGATAAGGGTAGCCATATTTCCCTCCACCTCTTTCACAGAATAACGTTTTCCTCTATGAAGGAGGGTTTTCTTGGTACTATGGGGGCTCAAACACACCATGCACCCTTTTCTCAACCTTTTTGGTTGAAACTTAGGAGCATTTGATAGCTCTAAATAGCGCTCATCAATATAATTATAATGAGCCCCTTTCTTATCTTGGACACGATAGAGATATAGTTGATTAGTATAAAATGGATTCCATCCCGTAGGATGTGAGATTCCCACCACAATCCCTTCCACTTTTTCGTTTAGGAATTGCGCCTCTTTCGTTGCTCTTATCCGAACCATGTCCCCAAGCTTGAATTTTGCTTCCATTGTCTACCTCCTTAAGCCACTGGAACTCGAAACTTCCAAATTCCAATCACTGCATATTTTTCATTATTGTAACATCATTGACATAAAAAGTCAACCATATGTAGCTGGGTATGTAATTAATCTGTGATAATATTACCCTAAGAAAATATCTCATGAAAATGATA
>CAOKVW010000068.1 GCA_948472955.1 uncultured Clostridium sp.
ACTTGAATCACTTTTTTTCTATATTTTTTGTTTCACATCAATTGTAACACTACATAAATTTATTTTATTTGGGACATGGGGACGTAGATAATGTCCCTATTATAAATAATGCCATCAACTTAATGTATTATCTATTATTTTTTTACACCTTGTGTGTCGCAACCCTCCTAATTTAAATATAGATGGTTGCTCCAATCGCACTCGCCAAAGGCTCGTTTGGTCGCTTACGCGGTGTTGCAAAAATAATAGATAATACATTAAGTAGAAATCGTTTTGATTATTTGGGGACATTATCTACGTCCCCATGTCCCCATTCTTAAAATAAAGTTCGAATCTTTTTTATCAAATAATGACTTCCTCCCTCTTGGTTATCTTGTACATTCTCCACCATGCTAACAATCAACCAATCATTGCCATCTGCTCGATTCACGGTAAAGCAATCAAACCAGCCCAGAGTTCCACTATTGGTATCCTCACTCGATGCCTTTAACTCTGCGGTTCCCGTCTTTCCTGCTATGGTAGTTCCATTAATTTTCATGTCATTGGCTGTTCCTTCTTTATTTTCCACAACTTGAATTAAGGCTTCTTTTATCGTATTAGCAACTTCTGAAGAAAAGACATCTGGTTTGAATATTTCTCCCCTTTGGTTACTTTGTGCCTTACTTTCATCATATTCAAGATATGGTTTTATCATACTACCACCATTGGCAAAAGCAGAATAAATCGATGCCATATGAATCGGATTGACTAGAATACTTCCTTGTCCATAGCCAGAATCCGCTAATTTCGTTTCTCCTTGTATTTGATTTCCATTTTGACTGGCATATTGCGATTTTGCTAAAGCCAATGGAAATTCTATGGTTTCGTTAAAGCCTAATTTGTCTAAGTTTTCCGCTAATGAATCGGCTCCTATTTTTAAAGCCGTTTGTGCAAAATAAATGTTGTCAGAATGAATTATGCCATTTAATAAGTTTTTGGCTCCCTTATAACCAGTTAAAGTAGTAACTTGATAATTTCCCCAAGAAGAATCTTTTTGCCAGCTGGTTTCTGTATAGCCAAAATCCTCATTCTCATCGATTTTTCCTGTGGTCAATCCAATCGCACCTGTGATTGGTTTAAAAGTAGAACCTGGACAATATTTCTGTATGAAACGATTATACAATGGCTGATTGGAGTCATGATTTAACTCTTCCCACTGCTTGGTTGTCATACCTACTACAAAATCATTAGAATCAAAAGTAGGCGTGCTTACCAAGGCAAGCAATTCCCCTGTAATAGGTTGCATGACAACAAAAAAGCCTTTGTCTTTTTCCATTTGTTGATATATTTTGGTTTGCAGGCTGGCATCTATGGTAAGCTTCACATTTTGTCCCTCTTTTTTGCTTTGCTTCTTAATTTCACTTAATTTATTTCCATTGGCATCTGTGATATAAATTTCAGTTCCATCGATGCCTCGCAATGTTTCTTCATATGCTTTCTCTAAGCCAGATTTTCCAATTACACTATTGGTATGGTAACCCTTTCCCTCTTTTTCTGCTAATTCTTCGGCATTGATATCTTGTACATAACCAATTAAATGACCTGCTTCTTTTCCTAGTGGATAGACTCTTCCTTCTTCGGTATTGACCATAATACCGGGTATTTGAAGTAATGCTTCTTTTACTACGGTATTGCTTTGCGTTAGTTTCTTAATGGGAACAAAAGTATCTTCTTTTACCCAAGAGGCTTGTAATTGTTGGTTAATGTATTCTTCTGAAACGCCTGTCAATTCCGCTATTTTTGCAATATTTTGTTCTTTGTTTTCTCCTAATTTTCCGGGAACAATTCCTGCTGATAAAATCATTCCATCTGTTGCTAATTTTTTATCATTTCGGTCTAAAATATCTCCTCTTTTTGCTTTTATGGTGGAAACCCTTACCTTTTCGTTCTCTCCTAATTGAGGAAAAATAAAGCTAGGAGACCATTTTAATTTGTTTTCTCCCTTTTCTTTTACAACGATAACGGTGTTATCAAATTCCACTTCTCCTGCTGCTGTATACATTTTTTCATGATAAGCTATTTGATATTCGTCGTTTTGTTTTTCAATTTTACTGATTTGTACGGTTATATTACTACTATCCATTCCTTCGTATATATTCTTGTTTTTCGTTATAAAGTCTTCTTGACTCATATTGATAGCTGTTGCCTTTTGATACATCGCTTCATAGTTTTTTTCGTTTATTTTTGCTACAAAGTCGGTTAGCGTTTGCTTGATTTTTTCTTCATTTTGTCTATGGATTAACCATACTGTCATTCCTATTCCGATTACTACTAAAACCAGTAAAATAATTACTAGCTTTCTTTTCTTGTTTTTCAAATTTCTCATCCCCTTTATCTTTTCTATTATTTGGGACATGGGGACGTAGATAATGTCCCTAATATAAATACTGCTATCAACTTAATGTGTTATGTATTATTTTTGCAATACCGCGTAAGCGACCAAACGAGCAAAGCGAGTGCGATTGGAGCAACCATCCATTTTAAAAATCAAAGGTTGCGACACACAAGGTATAAAAAAATAATACATAACACATTAAGTTAGAAATAGTTTTGATTATTTAGGGACATTATCTACGTCCTCATGCCCCATAAATCTCATTTTCAGCATACTCCTCTGGCTTTAATCCCAATCTTGTTTTCATATAACTAATCAAGCCGATAGAAATGATTAACAATAAAATTCCAATGATAACAAAGCTATTGGCTGTGTTGGTAATTCGCAACAAATAAGAACCAAAAAAGCTAATTGTCGCTCTCAATATGTTTTTACTAATTGCATTAACAGCATAAATCTGTGTTAAAATTCCTTCTTTTGTAAAATTGCCTAAATACCTTGATACTAAAACCTCATTCATTCCCTTTGAAATATGAAGGAAAGGCAAGCAAATGATAACAGCTAGTAGAGTCACCTCACTAGAAATAGAAACAGCTCCTACGATACCTATGGTTAAAATAGCACCAGTCATCATTCGTAAAATCATAGACAAGGAACGGTTTCGAAAACGATTATGGAATTGAACTTGCTTTTTCGCTCCCATCGAAGAGAAAATCCCTACATACGCAGTTATCATGGTTATGATTTGTTCTGGAATTCCAATATCTACTAACAAACTATTTCGATACGTTCCCATTAGGCAAAAAATTCCCCAAGTAATACCAGCATATAGGAACAGACTTCTTAATCGTTGGGACTTTATAATAAATTTAATTCCTTGCATTAACTCTTGTGTATAATTTTTAATAGATAGTTTCTGTTTCTCTTTTCTTTCCTCTTCTATATCTCTAAATCCTAATGATATAACTGTTGCTGCTATGGTAAAACATAGGCTTGCTATCATAGGAATATAGGGATGGATAACATATAAAAATCCAGCACAGAAAGAGGTACAAGCATTTAATAAAAAATAGTTTCTACGTCCTTTTCCTTCTAATTTGGAATAAATATCTCCTTTTTTCTTGGTTTCTGGAATGGAGTATCGAATTAAAGTGGTGTCTGATATATCTTTTAAGGAAAAACACATAGCACTAATGAATTGGGCAAAAATAAGCATTCCTAAATTTTTGCAACACATAATTAAAATAACAAATACACTATTTAACATATTGGCTAAAATGGTACATCTTCTTGTTCCCATTCTATCTACTATGATACTGGCTGGTATTTGAAAAAGAATCATGAACACAGCATAAAATCCATTACTTAAAACAATATCAGCGCCACTAATGTGTTTTACTTGTGTTAAAAATAAAAATTCAGCTGCATAATAAAAAACCAAATCTACACCGATTGCTCGATAAAGAGAATAGATTTTCATATTCTGTTTTCTTGCTTTTGTGATTTCTTCGTTCATTGGTATGTTTCTCCTTTGTTTATTTCATAAAATTTACAATTTGCTCTGCTAGTATTTCTTCTTTTCCTGTATAACTATGGTTCGCTCCTTCTATATAATCAATATCTTTCTTTGGGTTAGTAATACTATGATTGACCATGGCAACTAATTCATCTGCCTTTTGCAAAATCATTTCCTTGTCATTGCCCCACCTCATAAATAGAGGAACCGTTATGTGATTTAATGTTTTTAGTTCCGTATCTTCTCCATAATTAGCAAAATCAATTTCTTGATAATCACGTGCATATCTTAGAAATGTTTTGACACTGATGGGATGAATAAAAGCTTCTTTTGGCATAAATTCTAGCTTTTTTCCTTGCTCCTGTTTGTCTTCTGCTAATTTTAAGTATTCCTCAAATTTATCTCCTAAATAAACTTTTAAGGCATTCGGTATGTCTATCAAAGAAAGCAAAATCATACCTTTTATATTTTCTAAAATGTCGTCTTCCCTTTCTTCTTTTAATTCGTTGTAGGTATATACTATTTTTGTACAACCTAAACTATGTCCTTGTAAATAAATATTGCGGTAGCCTAATTCTTTTAATTTTAAAATAGCTCCTACGATATCTTCATAACCTTCTAAAACATCTTCGTAAGATGTTCCTGCTAATTTTTCTACCTTTCTTCCTTCTATATTTTTTTTGATATATTTGACTAGCTCGCTTCCTCTATTGTTAAAACCAAAATAATCAATTCCTGCTTGGTTTGCCTTTTGGGCTATGATTTCATCTCTTTTTTTGAAACAGTTACTAGCCATTCCGTGTATGGCTAATATGATGCCGTCTTGCGTGTTTTCTTTGCTTTGCCATAAAAATCCATTTAATAACACGCCATCTGTTGCTAAAAAGTTTACTTTTTTCATTGGTATCACTTCCTTCGTTTTTCTATGTGCATTATACACTTGTTAGTTTGAAATGTCAAAGTTTATTTGATTTGAGTTTCGGTTTTTTTTAAGGGGCTACTCCTCCAAATGGCATTGATAGAAAAATAATGAAAGATTTTGTATATCTAAGCTTGTCATTAGAAAGTCTTATGTGTAAAATGAGGAATGCTCAAGGCAAATGTTAATTCCTATATTTCTCATAAATCATTCGGTTTCCTACATAAAAACAAGAAATTCTAAGATTATTTTTTGGCACTCTTCCATCAATAGATGAACTCTTTCCAAAAAATAATCAAAGAATTTCTAATTTTATTCCAGTCACATTCATGATTCATTCAAAATATAGGAATTAACATTTGAACGTGAGAGAGGCTCATTTTATACAGATAGAGTTTCTATAAAAGCTTAGCTTATCCAAAATCTGTAATATATTTCCTATCAATGCCATTTGGAGGAGTAGCCCCTTAAAAAAAAACGAAACTTAAATTATTTAATTTTTAAAAAAGTATACATTTCTGTATACTTTTACTAGGTAGATTTTCAAAAAAAGAGTAAATCTGTAAGCCGGGTTCTGTCTTTTAAAATAGCCATTTATCTAGGATATATATTGCTATATATCTCAAGCCACGCAAGTTAGAAGGCGCCGAGCAGGCTTAATCTTCTATTTAGGTGTTGCTTCAGATGGGGTTTACACTGACCCACTATGTCACCATAGTGGCGGTGAGCTCTTACCTCGCCTTTTCACCCTTACCA
>CAOKVW010000069.1 GCA_948472955.1 uncultured Clostridium sp.
AAGGTAAGTATAATATATTAAATTTTAAACTTTATTATATTATACAAGGAATTTACATGTTAAAAAACAAATTTAAAATCATTGCTATTTTAATGATAATTATGATAGCCTTTACCTTTCCTATTGTAAGGGCGGAAAATGAAACTGCTGATGATACAGCAACCCCAAATGAAGCAACTCAACCCGTGGATTTGACCAACAACAATTCTGAACTTGATGCTACCGATACAAGTGATGAAAATTTTAAAAGGTCTGATGTTTATCTAACTGGTGATGATGTCACCATTGACTATATTATTGATGGAAATTTATTTGTTGTAGCCAACCATGTTACCATTAATTCACAAGTTGGCGGAGATGCTTTTATCTGTGCTAATACGGTCACTGTTGAAGAAGATGGCTATATCTTTAGTAACTTATTTACTTTTTCTAAAGATGTTATTGTAAAAGGAGCTGTTTATGATTTATATGCATCATCTGAAAATACTACCATTAACGGAGATGTGTATAGAGACATTCGAGTAGGCTCTAGTACCGTTAATCTTTTTGGTACCATTGGAAGAAATGCTTATGTAGGTTGTGAAAACCTTAATTTTTCACAAGATACTGATACGCAAGGTGTTATTAATGGTAATCTAACCTATTCAGCAAAGCAAGAAGTATCTATTCCAGAAGGAGTCGTTGCAGGAGAAACTACTTTTGAAAAAGAAATGTCTTTTGAAAATAATACTTTCCAAAAGCAAATTATGTCTTTAGGAACTTTGCTTGTTACTGTCATTGTTATTTGGCTATTATGCTTATGGCGTGCACCTAAATTCTTGGAAAATACCGTTTCTTTATTAACAACCAAGAAAGTTTTACCTGTTATTGGGTTTGGAATTTTAATACCAATTGTTAGCATTATAGTGGCTATTTTATTATTGATTTTGGGATTAACTTCTAAGTTAGCCTTATTACTACTTGTAACATTATTTATTTTAATGATGATTAGTAGTTCCATCTTTATCATTGCGATAAACCAAATTATTTGTCAAAGATTAAAAATTGAAAAAAGAAATATGACGTTTGCTATATTGGTGCTATCTAGTCTTATCTTATGGGCAATTAACCTAATTCCTTTTGTTGGTTCTCTTGTTGGATTTATAACCAATGTTTTAGGATTAGGAATGATAGTTTCTAATATTGTTTTGAAAGAAAAAAAGGCAGAATAGTCCGAAAATATATAAGCCTAATCATATGTTTCTTACATAGGATTAGGCTACATTTTTTTATTTTTATTCTTTTAATTCATCTATAATTACCTTGAAATCTTTTGCCATAACAATGGCTGTTCCTGCTACCAAAACATTAGCACCTGCGTTTTTTACATCTGGAGCCGTCTTTAAATTAATGCCTCCATCTGCTTGTATATCTAATTCCAAATTTTGTTCTTCTACATGCTTTTTCAAAGTGGCTATCTTAGTTAATGTGTCTGGCAATAAACTTTGTCCTCCCTTTCCAGGCTCCACTGTCATAACTAAACACATATGGATATAAGGTAAAAATTCATATACCTCTTCGATTGCTGTATTTGGTTTTACCGATATTCCTACTTTACTATTATTTTCTTTTATATAGCGAATCATTTCCAAAACCTCTTCTTTGCTTTGGCAAGCTTCTAAATGGAAGGTAATGATATTAGGCTCAAGTGCTAAAAAGTCATCTATTGCTGTTTTTACATCCTCTACCATTAGATGGACATCTAGTGGTAAATTAGAAATTCTTTTAATATAAGATGCGTGATTTAACATTTTTTTATAGGTATTCTTTTCCACAAATTTTCCGTCCATGACATCAATGTGAAAATAATCTGTTTTTGCTACCTCCAATTGAAAAAAACTTTCTGCTTCTTTTCCCTCTTGGATGGATAATATAGATGTTGAAATTTCTACCATTTCTTTTTCTCCTCTCTTTCTTTTAATTGTTGGTGTATTTTACAAAATCTTTCATATCTTGTTGGATAAATTTCTCCCTTTTGGATTGCCTTTTTGATACCGCAATTCTCCTCTTTGATATGGGTACAACCCACAAACTCACAATTGGCAATCTTACTTTTAAATTCCACAAAATAATTCGCTAATTCTTTGCTTTCAATTTCTTCCATAGAAAATGTTGAAAATCCAGGCGTATCAGCAATATAAGTGTTATCATTTATTTGGTATAACTTAATAGCTGTCGTTGTATTTTTTCCTTTTTTATTCCTTTGACTAATTTCTCCTTCTAATGTCATATCTTGTCCAAAAATACCATTTATCAAAGTAGATTTTCCCACTCCTGAATTCCCAGAAAAGGCATTGACATTATCTTTCAATTTATACTTTAATTGGTCAATTCCCCTTTGATTTTTCGCTTCTGTTTCTATGACGTTATAACCTATGTTCTCATATATTTCTCGAATTCGTTTGAATTCTTTTTTACGATCTAAATCTGTTTTATTTAATACAATTAATGATTTGATTCCCAAGAACTCAGCAAATGCTAATTGTTTATCTAACATTAATAAATCTGGCTTGGGGTCTTTGCTAGAAACAACAAACACAATTTGTGTTATATTAGCAAGTTTCGGTCTTTTTACATACACTTTTCTATCTAATATTTGATTGATAACTGCCTTTTTCTTTTCCTCATCCGTGATTTCAAATTCAACAAAGTCTCCTACAACAGGTGATATTTCTTCTTTTTTGAATTTCCCTCTTGCCGTTGCTTCATAAATTACATCCCCACTCGTTTCAGATTTGTTTGGCGATACTTGGTATAAATTAGCGATATTTTCTATGATAATTCCTTGCATGAATCCTCTCTTTCTATTACAGAATAAAAGCGACATGATTAAATCTTTGACCCTCTTGGTCATCTCCATGTCGCATTCTCTTTATTTAAAAATTAATTGATGTATCTTTATTAAAGTTGACCGTCTTTGGTCTAGTCCAACTTTCACCATTTGAATCAGTAATCGTTAATGTTAAATCCATAGAGCCTTTTCCAATAATAGTTGCTGATTTATTTTTTGTGTTTTTATCTACTCCTGAATCAGAATACAATGTTGTATTTCCTGATTTTAGAATAATACTTACTGTTTTCGCTGTTGCCGCTTGCGTTGTATTTGTATTATTACTGGTATTTGTTGCCTCCTCTTTATATCCTCCTGTTATTGTTTTTACATCGATATTGACAGTCATCGTTTTAGAAGCTTCATAACTATTTACTGTTATCGTAATACTACTTCCTTTTTCTACTGTATTTCCAGCATCTAAACTTTGTTTTAATACGACATCTTTCGCTTTTGAACTATCTTCTGAATTGGTTACACTTACCACAAAACCTTGTGCTTCCAATGCTTTTTTAGCTTCTGCTTGTGTCTTTCCAATAACATCTGGAACCGTTGCCTTTTCTACTCCTGTACTAACATGAATGATAACAGTATCTCCTGCAAAAACATCTGCATCTGGGTCTGTTTCTTGGCTAATCACATATCCTTCTTTTACCGTTTTGCTCGTTTCCTCTACTACCTCTGCTTTTAACTTGGCATCCTCTATTAGTTTAATGGCTTCCTCTTTTTCTTTTCCCTTTACATTTGGTACTTTCGCTTTTTCTTGCCCTTTACTGATAATAACACTTACTGTACTTTTCTCTTTTACTTTATTAAATCTTTCCATATAAGTTGGGTCTTGTGAAATAACATATCCCTCTGGTACATCTTTATTGTATTCTTCTTTCTCTATTTCAAATACCAATTTAGCTGCCTCAATCTGTTTTTGTGCTTCTTCTTTGGATAATCCCACTACATTTGGCATTTCTACTTCGGCAGGATTGGTTATATTTAATACTGCTAATGTGCCACCTAAACTCAATGCAAACAATACAATTAATCCTACTACTACGCTAATGGCTTTATGATTTTTAATGAATTGTTTGAATTTCCCTTCTTGTTTTCCTTTTTTATTTCTGGTATTTGGTCTATCATCTATCTCACCATACATATCTGTGTTAATTTTCTGTGTTCTAGCGGTAGCATCGTATTCTAATTCTTCGACAAAATCTCCATCTGGATTTTTTAAAGACTTTTTCAAATCCGCTAACATTTCTGATGCTGATTGATATCTTAAAGTCGCATCTTTTTGTAATGCTTTCATTATCATTTTATTAATAGCAGTTGGTACTTTGGGATTGATGGCAATTGGCTCTTCTGGTTCTTCTTGCATGTGCTTTAAAGCCACTGATACTGGCGTATCAGCATCAAATGGAACTTTTCCTGTTACCATTTCGTACATCACAACACCTAACGAATATAAATCAGATTTTGCATCTGTAAATCCACCTCTCGCATGTTCTGGTGAGAAATAGTGGACAGAACCTATGGTAGTTCCAAATGCTGTGATGGTTGAATTAGAAACTGCTTTTGCTATTCCAAAATCTGTAACTTTTCCAATCCCATCTTCTGTAATAATGATATTGTGTGGTTTAATATCTCTATGAACAATATTGTTTCTGTGGGCTGTTTCCAAAGCGGAAGCAATCTGAATGGCTATATTAACAGACCATTTCCAAGGTAGTGGTCCTCTTTCTTCTATAATAATTTCCTTTAATGTCTTTCCTTGAATTAACTCCATTACGATATAATATAAATTGCCCTCTACTCCTACATCATAAATAGAAACAATATTAGGATGTGTTAATCTTGCTGCCGATTGTGCTTCTGCTTCAAATCTCTTAATAAATTCTTCATCGGTTGTGAACTCATCTCTTAATATTTTAACGGCTACATCCCTTTTTAAAACTTTATCTGTCGCTTTATATACAGTAGACATCCCGCCATTTCCGATTTTCTCGACTAATTCATATCGACTTCCTAATAGCTTTCCTTCTAAATTCATATTTATCTCTCCTTAAATCACGTTTGTGTGTAGACTGTCTATATATTTTTTATAATGACAACTGTTATATTGTCATATCCACC
Organism: uncultured Clostridium sp.; assembly: GCA_948472955.1. Lineage (GTDB taxonomy): Bacteria > Bacillota > Clostridia > TANB77 > CAG-508 > CAG-269. The sequence goes on from CAOKVW010000069.1 coordinate 4,997, forward strand.
ATTTTGGTTTGCCATTTCTACCAATTCTTTTGGTGCTTGTTCGATATCTTTTTTCGCTAATCTAAAAATTTCCTCTTGTGAAACCATATTGGTTAATCCATCTGACCCCATTACAATAATATCATCTTTTAAAAATCCTTTTACCATAACATCAGGCTCTACAAATGCATTACAGCCTAAGGCTTTCATTAACATGTTTTTTTGTGGATGATGAATTGCCTCTTCTTGCGTAATCGTTCCATCTTTTACTAACTTTTGAACATAACTATGGTCTTGTGTTAATTTTCTCATAAATTCCTTTCGAATTCTATAAATTCTGCTATCTCCTATATGTCCAATAAATGCTCTGTTATTATATATTAAGCAAATTTCTAAAGTAGTACCCATTCCTTCTAATTCTTTGCT
>CAOKVW010000070.1 GCA_948472955.1 uncultured Clostridium sp.
TTGAGTGGTGGTGTGAGAGGGGAAAAACACATTAAGTGTTATCCTCTACTCGATTGGTTTCAAAAACAAGCTACTACCTAAATTATATATTATTTTACATAAAATTGCAAGTTATTTTTGGCATTAATTACTAAACTGTATAATATATTAAATACAAATATACTAAAAAATATCTTAATTACTATTGCTTACAATTTATAATGAGTATATAATAAATATTAGAAAGAGAACAAGAGAGTTCGTAACTTGTAAGAATATCGCTCCATTGAAAATAAAGAGATACAGCGATTTGCTATATCTCTAATTTTATGAAATGACGTAATTTTAGCGTAATTACTAAAAGAAACAAATTAATTCTAACTTATTTTTAAAACAGACAATAATATTAAAAATTCCATATTCAAATCATGAATAGGAAATTAAATTTATAAAGTAACAATTTTTTTAGTAAAATCCAAATTATTCCAAGAATCATCTTCATATCCAATCGTATAAACATTAGTAGCCCAAATATCCTTATCTAGCATAGCGGTCAAATTTTTATTAGAATTTTTATCGATAAAGCGTTTTACAGAAGTAACAATCTCAAGTTTTGGATTTGCCTTAGCAATTTCAGCAATCAGAAATTTACCTCTTTGATTTAAACCTAAAACTCTAACATAAGGTTGCGTTTTTTTAGAAAGTTCCATATCTTTTTTGGTAATACCTAATAATGCATATAACAAAATTCGTTGAAGACGGGTAGTGGTATATCTTTTAGATTTAATAATATTCAAAAATTCCACAATACTATTACAAGAGTTAGCAGTATTTTTAATAGCAAACTCTAAACCTTCACAAACATCTGGTAATTCTGCGATTTCTTGTGTTTCCATTTTTCTTAAAGTGTAGATGATTTCTTTTTCAAATACAGAAACATCAGGAACAATATGTCCTGTTTTAATATTTTGTATTAAAGTAGCATAACTAGGAGCAGGTATCAAGTTTTGTAAAGGCTTAAAACCATTATTCTTAATAATATTTCGAATGGCTGTGCTACTAGCTATATTTCCTGTGTAGCTTAAATCATTATAGCCAGCTTCATATCTTGGGATACAAACTGGTTGTATATTACTTTTTAATTTTCGAATCGCTTTTAAATATTCAATTCCTAAAATATTATTAGGAGAAGAAAGTACATTGGCATATTTTCTAATATCGTTTAAATACATCATTAAAGCACTTTCACGAGCCTTAGGAAAAGAACCCCCTTTTTTTAATTCGTGAGATAATAAAGTTTTATATCTTCTTGGTTCACGATATAAAACATCAGCACATTTATTTAAAATTTCAATATCAGCTGTTTCCGAACCAAAAGAGATATAATCAACCACTTTTAAAGAATCAAGAATTTTAAGACTACCTTCCGCAAAGTTTTCAGCACTTGAAACAGAATATAAAACAGGTAATTCAATGACTAAATCAACACCACATTGAATGGCAGCTTCTGCTTTTGACCATTTGTCCATTAAAGAAGTGCTTCCACGTTGCGTAAAGTTCCCACTCATAATGGCAACTGTGTAACTAGAACCTGTAATTTCTTTTGATTTTTCTAAATGGTACAAATGCCCATTATGAAAAGGATTGTATTCTGCAACAATACCCAAAACTTTACTCATAAGAATCCCTCTTGATTTCATTTTTTTATTTATGCTATAATAGTATCATAAAAAACAAAAAAAGACAAATAGAAAGGATAAATTTATGGAAAAAGTTATCATTTATACAGATGGTGCCTGTTCTGGAAATCCAGGACCAGGTGGTTGGGGTGCTATCCTAATGTATAAAGAAAATAAAAAAGAAATAGCAGGTGGAAAAGAAGATACGACCAATAATGTCATGGAATTGACGGCTGTAATAGAAGGACTAAAGGCTTTAAAATTTCCTTGTGAAGTTGAATTGTATAGTGATAGTGCTTATGTAGTAAATGCATTTGATAAAGGTTGGATTGATAATTGGGTAAAAAATAATTGGAAAACTGCAGGAAAGGAGCCTGTTAAAAATCAAGAACTTTGGCAGGAGTTGTATGATTTAACAAAAATTCACAAGGTTACCTTTCATAAAGTAAAAGGACATAGTGATAATGAATTTAATAATCGATGTGATGAGTTAGCCAGAAATGCTATTAAATAATTATTACATTTCTGTAACATTAAGGAAAAATATTGAAATATTTTGTAGATTCCAGTATAATAAAATATAGGGAGGAATCACATGAATACCTTTGCAGATTATATATTAGAAGAAGAAGAATTAGATGCAAAAATGGAAATAACCTATTATTTGTCAAAAAAGACAAATATATTTTTTGACAAGTCTATTGTATTCAAAACAGAAATTGCAAGGTTATTTTTAAATTATTCCAAAATTCAAGTAGATAAAAATTTTGTATTAACAGCTTGTTTGCTATGCAATTGTAAAAAGATTGAAAAAGCACAAGACCTGAATAAGATTCATGCTTATGCAGAAGAAGGAGCTAAGTATTTAAGAGAAATAGGATTTGGAAAGAGATTTTGTAAAATATGTCAAGGGGTGAATCGATATAGTGGTAGTAATCCAAGAGAAAAAGAAAGTGATATCTTGGAATTGGTAGACCAATTTGGAGGAATGTTATTAAATAGACCAGAGAGAATTGGTTTTAAACCAGATGAAGCTCTTGTCTTGTTAGAACATAGAAATTTAAAGTCAGAATATAATCGTTATCTAAATACTTTTATTGAATTTGTTAATTTTTTAGAAAAAATAGAAATGAAAGATTTGGTACATATGACTGCTTTTAGAAAACTGATTAAAATGTACAATGAAACAGAAGAATTAACCAAATTTATTCAAAAAGTAGTGTATGAATTTGAGCCTAAAATTGATTCATTAATCGCTGAACAGAACAAAGAAATAACATCGGAAATGTTTCATAAAGTGGAAAAATCAAATCGACCATTATTTAGTGAAGAAACAACTCGAAAAATTATGGCACATATACATGATGCTCCTAATATAGGAGTTCATAATGATGAATGAATGTTATTCATAAAAAATGATAATAAATTGCTAAAAGGAATCATCTTTTTGGCAATTTTTAAAAATTAGGCAACTAGAAAGGAAAGAGGAAAATGTACGAAATATTTGCAGATTTACATGTACACATAGGAAGAAGCGAAAATGGAAAACCAATTAAAATAACAGCAGCAAGGAGTTTGAATTTTGCCAATATTGCCAAAGAATGTGCAGATAGAAAAGGAATCAATGTAGTTGGCATCATAGATTGTGCTTCTCCTTACGTAATAGAAGATATTGAAAATTTTTTGAAAACAGGAGAGGCTTATGAATTAGAAGATGGTGGTATTATCTACAAAGATAAAGTGTGTATTTTACTGGGAAGTGAAGTAGAAACTTCAGAAAAGGGAAGAAATGGAAAGTGTGGAAGTGCCCACAATATATGCTTTTTTCCCCATCTAAAAGATATAAAAGGTTTTTCAAATGAATTAAGTTATCATTTGAAAAATATCACATTAAGTACACAAAGAACTGATTTGTCAGGGTATGATTTAATTGATATTGTAGAGAAATATAATGGGATTCTAATCCCAGCTCATGTGTTCACACCGCATAAAAGTTATTATGGGAATTGTACAGATAGGCTAGAAAACATATTCAAAGAAAAATTTGATAAAATATTTGCTATCGAATTGGGATTAAGCTCTGATACTTATTTGGCAGATACCATTTCAGAATTAGAAACCAGAACTTTCCTAACAAATTCAGATGCTCATTCTTTACCTAAAATTGCAAGAGAATATAATAAAATGCAAGTAGAAGATATATCTTTTAAAGAAATAGTAAAGGTCTTAAAAAATGAGGAGGGAAGAAAAGTTCTTGCTAATTATGGACTAGACCCAAAACTTGGAAAATATCATAGAACTTATTGTGATGATTGCGAAAAATCTATTGAAACAAAAGAACCAGTCGAAACATGTCCAACATGTGGAGGGAAAAATGTAACCTTTGGTGTTTTTGACCGAATTGAATTATTAAAAGACAAAAAAGAAACGAAAAGTCCTTCTCATAGACCACCCTATATATATCAGGTACCACTTGGCTTTATTCCAGGCGTTGGAGGAAAAACGATAGATAAATTGTTAGATACTTTTGAAACAGAGATGAATATTTTGCACAAATTGTCTAGAGATGATATAGAGGCAGTAGTAGGCGGAAAAGTAGCAAATTATATTGTAGATGCTAGAGAAGGAAAAATGGAAATTCACTCTGGCGGTGGTGGAAACTATGGAAAAGTGAAAACATGATTTTTGTGACAAAAAGGGACGCCCCTCTTGTCACAAAAATCATTTTAGAATAGTTCTAAAAAACTCCTTATCGAATACACATTATGTATAAAGATAAGGAGAATTTTATGAAAAGAAGCAAACAATTAAAGATATTAGAAATTATAAAAGAGCATGTTATCAATAATAAAAAAGAATACATGATTGTGGCACTATTATTTATAATAGGAATATTTCTTGGTGTACTTTTCGTAAATAATATACAAGAAAATCCCAAATTAGAAATTACAAATTATATAAAAGGTTTTATAGAGAAAATGAAAACAATAGAAACCTTAAATCATATGGAGTTATTGAAAAATAGTATAGGGCAAAATATTTTATTAGCTATTATTTTATGGTTCTTTGGAACCACTGTGATAGGAATACCAGTTGTTTTTGGACTAGTAATATATAGAGGGTTTTGTTTAGGTTATACAATTGCAGCATGCATTACAGTGGTAGGATTACCACAAGGAATATGGTTGGTATTCATTTTGTTGTTATTGCAAAATATATTATTTATACCAGCTATGTTAGCGTTAGCAGTTAGTGGTTTTAAGTTATATAAATCAATTATAAAGGATAGGAACAAAGAAAATGTAAAAATAGAGGTAGTAAGACATACTATTTTTTCCTTTATCATGTTACTGATTTTAGTGATATCATCAGTGATTGAAATCTTTTTATCCATGAATCTTTTTAAGGTGTTAGTAAAATATTTTTAAAAAATATTCAAAAATGTAGTGTTACAATTGATGTGAAACAAAAAATATAGAAAAAAAGTGATTC
>CAOKVW010000071.1 GCA_948472955.1 uncultured Clostridium sp.
CAAGGTGCTATATTGGAGGTGACTTTAACATGGAGCCACAAGAAACAATTTATTGCTATGACAACAGAGAAGAAAAATGTACTAAAAAAAGAAACTGTTTAGGAATTGTAGCAATTATATTATTAACAGCATTGGCTTTTGTATTAGGATTGCTTATAGGAGCAGCTTTAGCTGTAGTTATACTTCTATCCTTACCAGCTGTTATTGTTCTAGCTGTAGTAATAGGATTGTTGTTAGTCTTAACGATTATTCTAATGTTCTGTAACAGAAAGAAAGAAAAAAAATGCAAATGTAAATGTTGTTGCTAAAAGAAAACCACCTGAAAAGGTGGTTTTTTAGATACAAGGAAATTTCTCCTAGTAGGAGAAATTTCTGTAGTAGATAAATATGGCGAAAAATAGATTTTCTAGCAATTTGCATTGCGTAGAAAATCTTAAATTCGGTTTTTATGATAATCCTATAAATTGTTCAATAAATTGCCAAACATCATCTTGATAAATTTTTCTTTCAGAAGAAAAAGGTAAAGTTGTAATATCACCAAGAGGATTTAATTGTTTTTGTAGAGCTTTAACAGTTGCATCAACCTTTGTTTTGGCAATTTTATCTGCTTTATTAGCCAAAATTAAACAAGGCAATCCAGATGAAATAATATAATGGTACATCAAGCTATCATTTTCAGTGGGGTTATGTCTAATATCTACTAAAAAGATAATCAAAGAAATTTCTTTTCTATGAAATAAATATTCCTCAATAAATTTTCCCACTTGTTCTTGTTCTTTTTTAGACATTTTACTATAACCATAGCCAGGTAAATCAACAAAATAAAAATTATCATCTATATTATAAAAGTTAATTTGACGAGTTTTACCCGGTTCACTACTAGTTCTAGCAAGTTTTTTTCGATTTATCATAGTATTAACGAAACTTGATTTTCCAACATTGGATTTTCCAACTAAAACAATTTCAGGCAATCCATTAGTAGGATATTGATTGGGTCGAACAGCCGAAATTTCAAATTTAGGGTTTTTGACTAACATAACTAAAATCTCCTCTCGATGATTTTGGGGACGGAGGAAAAAATCATGATATTATTTATAAATTTTAAATATGATTCCATTAAAATTTTTTCATGATTTTTTCCTCCATCCCCAAAATCATTTGCAAAATCATTTTATTTTTTCTAAACCACCCATGTAAGGTCTTAAGACTTCTGGAATGATAACGCTTCCATCTGGTTGATAATTATTTTCCATGATGGAAATTAGCATACGAGGTGGGGCAACTACAGTATTATTTAAAGTATGAGCAAAATAATTTCCATTTTCGCCTTTGATACGGATTCCTAATCTTCTAGCTTGTGCATCTGTTAAGTTGGAGCAACTTCCAACTTCGAAATATTTTTTCTGTCTAGGACTCCAAGCTTCTATATCACAAGATTTTGCTTTTAAATCTGCTAAGTCTCCACTACAACATTCTAGTGTTCTAACGGGAATGCTCATGCTTCTAAAGAATTCTACGGTGTAAGACCACATTTTATCATACCATTCCCAAGATTGTTGTGGTTCACAGACAACAACCATTTCTTGTTTTTCAAATTGATGAATTCGATAAATGCCACGTTCTTCGATTCCATGTGCTCCTTTTTCTTTTCGAAAACAAGGAGAATAAGAAGTCATGGTATAAGGCATGTCCTCTTTTTTCAAAATTTGGTCTTTAAATTTACCAATCATAGAATGTTCGCTGGTACCGATTAAATATAAGTCTTCTCCTTCAATTTTATACATCATGGCATCCATTTCTTCAAAACTCATGACACCAGTTACTACATCAGAACGTATCATAAAAGGTGGTATACAATAGGTAAATCCTTTGTTAATCATGAAATCTCTAGCATAAGTTAAAACAGCAGAATGCAGTCTTGCCACATCGCCCATGAAATAATAAAAACCATTTCCTGCTACTCGTCTGGCACTATCTAAATCAAGTCCGCCAAGAGATTCTAAAATTTCGCCATGAAAGGGAATTTCATAATCTGGTACAATTGGGTCACCATATTTTTGAATTTCTACATTTTCACTGTCATCTTTTCCAATAGGAACAGATTCATGTATGATGTTAGGAATTTTCATCATTCTGGTTTTGATTTTTTCGGCATATTCATTTTCTAATTTTTCATTTTCTGCTAATTTTTCATTGATAATGTTTACTTGGACTTTTATTTTTTCGGTTTCTTCTTTGTTGCCAGCTTTCATTAGGCTACCAATTTGATTACTAAGATTTTTTCTTTCTGCTCTCAAATTGTCACCATTTAATTTTGATTCTCTATTTTTAATATCTAAATCAAGAATTTCATCGACTAAAATAAGCTTATGGTCTTGAAATTTCTTTTTCATATTTTCTTTGACTACATCTGGATTTTCTCTTAAAAATTTAATATCTATCATATTGGTTACCTCCATAATCTAATGAGCCAATTATACAATATTTTTTGATAATTGGCAAGAAATTGGGAAAAATAATAAAAAATGAGAAACGAAGGGAATGGAAAATGTTTTTTGAAATTGCAAAGTTTATGTTATATTCTGGACTTGTTGTATTAATTGCTAAATATATTTTAGTTATAACATTAAGAAAATTAGCAGAAAATCTAAATTTAAAACCAAAAACTGTGGGAGATATTGCAGGATATGCTACTTCTATGCCAGAGTTATTAACAATTACGGTTTCTAGTATGAATGGATTGATGGGAAGTAGTATCTTTAATATATTAAGTTCTAATATCATTAATTTCATTCAGTATATGGCGTCTATTCTATTAAATAAAAATAGAAAAGCTTTTAACAATAGAGCTATTAAAACAGATATTATATTGGTATTTATAACGATATTAATACCATTGATTTTAGTATGGAATGATATAGAGATGAACCTAATTATTGTGCCAGCTTTTTTGATTTTGTTTGCTTTGTTTCTTTATCTCAATCATAATGTTCATAAATTATATTTGCAAAAAGAAGATAAGGAAATAGAAGAACAAATTCAAAAAGAAGGAGAAAAAGAAAAAGGAAATACGAGAAGAACAGCTCTTTATATTGTTATTTTGCTAGGTACAGGAATTTTGTTATATGTTATAGGAGAGTTGTTAGGTGAAACACTAAATAATTTATGTTATCAGTTTAACATGTCACAAGTTATAATAGGGATTTTACTTGGTTTTATTACTAGTATACCAGAATTGATTACTTTTTTTGAATCACAAAGACATTATAAAAATCGAGATAGCAACAATATGCTAGGAGTTGTGGAAGCAACTAATAATCTTCTGACTTCTAATATGTTGAATTTATTTATGATTCAATCGATTGGTATTTTAATTTATGCAATATTTTGAAAATTTAAGTTTCGGTTTTTTGGAGGAACTTACACGTTACTGTTCAGACTTATGATTTATTTTCTTATGTGAAAGTTTAATATATTATTTTTTCGCTATAAAAAGGAATATTAATAAAGCTGAACAGTAACACTTACTCTCCAAAAACCGAAACTTAAAATTTGAAAACACTTGACAAAGTCGTATTAAATAGTATATAATAGAAAACGTTACAAGAAGAAGTCAAACTTCTCACCTTATCCAAATGAGGAAAAAGGTTAGAAATTGAATAAATTCAGAGTATTTTGCTCTAATTTTATTTTTGATTTGACTTGTAACAAAGTCAATTTTTTTATGGAGGTGTTTTCAATCAAACAAGATTTACCAATCAACAGACAAATAAGAGCCAAAGAAATACAATTAATAGAAGATAATGGACAAAAAGCAGGAGTGATTCCATTTGAAGAAGCTTTAGCAAAAGCAGAAAATAAGAATTTAGATTTAGTACTAGTTGCTCCTAATACGAACCCGCCAGTTTGTAAAATTATGAACTATGGGAAATATAAATTTGAGCAAGCTAAAAAAGAGAAAGAAGCCAAGAAAAAACAAAAGGTTTTAGAGATAAAAGAGTTAAGAGTAACTCCTAATATTGAGGAACATGATTTTGGTTTTAAAAGTAAGAATGCAAGAAAGTTTTTAACCGATGGAAACAAGGTAAAAATAACGGTTCGTTTTAGAGGAAGAGAAGTGAATAATGCAAAAGCAGGAGAAATGGTGCTAAACAAATTCATTGAAAATTTGGAGGATATTGCAACTGTTGAAAAAGCACCGAAGTTAGAAGGCAGAAATATGTTTACTATTTTAGCCAAAAAAGCAGATAAATAAAAATGAAAGGAGCGATGGCATATGCCAAAATTAAAAACCAATAAAGCTGCTAAGAAAAGATATTCATTAACAGCTACTGGAAAAGTAAAAAGAACAAAGTCAAACAGAAGACACTTATTAGCCAATAAAACAAGGAGACAAAAAAAATCAGGAAAGATTCAAAATGCTTATGCAAGCAAAACATGTGAAAATACAATCAAAAAATTATTACCTTATGGTAATTAAAAAAGAGGAAGGTGAAAATAAATGGCAAGAGTAAAAACAGCTAGAACAACAAGAGCAAGACATAAAAAAA
>CAOKVW010000072.1 GCA_948472955.1 uncultured Clostridium sp.
CAAAAGCCTTCTAGGCTTAGAGCAAACCACCCGTTTTACGGGTGGTTATGATTTTTGCTGTCTAATCTTCTTATTGTAACAACTAATGCTACAAATAAGGCAATAGCGACAACAGTTACTATTGTAAGTTCAACAAAAAGTATGTATATAAAAGCCAAACAAACTTGTTCTAATAACATACGCACCGCCTCCTCTCGTAAGTAGGATAACGACACGCCACATTCTGCTTCTCTCATCTTGTATTGAAAATTATAATACAGTGCTTATTAAAAATCAAGCGAACAATACTAATTTCCCTCGTTTTTCTTTTTAAACTATTGAAATCAAAAGAAAAGTTCTGTATAATAATGGTATTAATAAAAAAGTAAAATCAAGAATAAACCGATTTTTTTTAATACAAATTAAATTTATATAAAAAATAACAAGAGGTAAGAACATGAATAAAGTAGCCATCGTAACAGGAGCATCGAGAGGAATTGGAAGAGAAATAGCCAAACAATTAGCCAGAAGCAAAATACAAGTCATAGCCAATTACAACCAATCAGAAAAAGAAGCCCTGCAATTAAAAGAAGAGCTAGAAAAAGAAAACATAGGAATAGACATTATCAAAGCAGACATAGCCAAAAAAGAAGAAGCCAAAAAACTCGTACAATTTGTTTTAGAAAAATATCATAAAATAGACATTTTAATCAATAATGCAGGAATTAGTGAATATAAGCTAGTCACCGAAGAAACAGAAGAAGACTGGAACAGAGTCATCAATACCAACCTATATTCTGCATTTATCATGTGCCAAGAAATAATACCAAACATGATACATCATAAAGAAGGATGTATTATTAACATATCATCTATATGGGGGATGGTAGGAGCATCTTTAGAGGTATTATATTCCATTTCCAAAGCAGGAATGAATGGAATGACAAAAAGTCTAGCAAAAGAACTAGGACCATCTAACATTAGAGTTAATGCCATTGCACCAGGTACAATCTATACGGACATGAATTCGAATTTAAATGAACAAGAATTAAAACAAATAGAGGAGGAAATACCACTTGGCAGAATGGGAGTTCCTAAAGATATAGCAAAATGTGTGAATTGGCTAATAGAGGACAACTATACAACAGGTCAAATTATTTCAGTTAATGGCGGATGGGTTATTACATAAAAAAAACGACGTAAAGTCGTTTTTTAATTTCTCATTAACTTTCAGTATTTCTAATTTTTCTTTTATAATTTCCAGAAATTATTTTTGGAAGATAAGTAATAATTTTATAAACAGCTAAGCGAACTTTCTTACTCCACAAATAAGACCTTCTTAACTTTTTAACAGAAGTCAAAGCTACTGTTTCATCTTCTAAAACTAAAAGTTCATTTTGAACCTTTTCTAATGGAAAAACGTAATTTTGACCATCGTTATTATCCCAACAATCATCTCCATTTTTAAAGCAAAAATTAAAAGTATCGCCTTCTCCTAATTTTATTTCTGCTTGAAAACCTAAATCTGTTTTTTCCATTTCTATATCGTTTACGTTATCCCAATTCAAGCCAAAGCCATAATGAATAGAAACTTCTTCAGAAGCTTCTTGGAAAAGTTTTCCGATATAAGATATTTTTACAGTACTATTTTCCACTAATTTATCTGTATTGAAAAATATGTTCTTGGTTAATTCCATCCCATTTTCTCTCCTTATTTATCTTTTGCTATCAACATTATAATATTAAATTTTACAATGTTCAAGTATTTTTGCAAAAAATCTTAAAAAAAACCAAAGATTTTGTCAAAAGGGAATAAAAAAAGATTAAAATCATAATATGAAATAGACGAATTTGCCAAAAGATAGTTGTCAAAATAGATACTTTATGATAATATTTAATGAGAACATAAAAAGGGGAAATAGTATTATGGCAGGATTAATAAAAGAAAATTCGGAGGAAAAAAAGATGAAAAAACAAGAAGAAAAAACAGAAAGTAAAGAAGAATTAAAAACAGAACAAGACGTCAAACCAAGAGAAAAAGAAGACAAGAAGGAAAGTAAGAAATTCCAAAAAATGAAAAAGAAAACAAAAGAAGCCGAAAAAGTTTTTAAAGATATGACAGTGGGCGAATATAAAAGAAGAAAATTATTGATTCCAGTAATTACCACCATTACTATAATAGTTGCCATTATATTTTCAACGGTTTTTGCCTTTGCTAATTTTAAGAAGGAAAAAATCATAAGTGGTGTTTCTATTTCAGGGGTAGATGTTTCAGGATTATCACAAGAAGAAGCAAAAGCCAAAATAAGTGAACTCTATCAAGAAAAGAAAGAAAAAGAAATTGCCCTTCAATATGAAGATTATGAGACCACACTAAATCCGACGCTAATGGAGGTAAACTACGACATTGAAAAAGCAGTAGAAGAAGCCTATTTAATTGGAAAAGAAGATAATATTTTTGTAAGCAATTATAAAATTTTATTTACCTTAATCGGCAAGAAAAATATAGATGTAAATATGACATTAAACGAAGATGTTGCTAAGCAAAGCATAGAGGACATTGGAGTGAATTTACCAGGAACCATCATAGAATCGAGTCATGCGGTTGAAGAAGATGAGCTTATTATAACCAAAGGAAAATCCGGAATTGTAATTAACACACAAGATTTGTTAAATCAAGTAAAAGATAAATTAAATGATAGAAATAGTAAGGAAGATTACATTAAGATACCAGTTAAGCACAAAGATCCAGAACCAATTGATATTGATAAAATTCATGAAGAGGTATATACAGAGGTAAAAGATGCTTATTATACAAAAGACCCATTTACGATTTATCCAGAAATAGAAGGAATAGACTTTGATGTAGAAGCAGCAAAAGAGTTATTAAAAGAAGAAAAAGAAGAATATGTTATTAAACTTACCATAACAAAACCAAAAGTAACCATTGACCAAATTGGTTCAGAAGCATTTCCAGACCAGCTAGCAACTTTCACAACGAGATACGATGTAAGTGATAGAGATAGGTCAACCAATTTGGAAATTGCTTGTCAAAAGATAAATGGAAAAGTAGTATTAGTAGGAGATACCTTCTCTTATAATCAAACACTAGGACCTAGAACTGTAGCAGCTGGCTATAAAAATGGAAAGGTATATGAGGCAGGAGAAATTGTTGACGGAATTGGAGGAGGTATTTGCCAAATATCATCTACTTTATACAATACCGTCTTAATGTCTAACTTAGAAATTGTAGAAAGAAGAAATCATCAATTTGTTACCTCATATCTACCAGCAGGAAGAGATGCAACTGTTGTATATGGAGCAATTGATTTCAAATTTAAAAATACAAGAAAATTCCCTGTGAGAATTTCAGCTAGTGCTAAAAATGGAATTGCAACCGTGTCTATGTTTGGTTTTAAAGAAGAAAATGAATATACTTTTAGCTTTAACACAAAAACAATTGCATCCATTCCATTTACCACTAAATACGAAGAAGATGCTACATTAGAAGCAGGAACAGAAAAAGTAAAGAAAAAGGGTGTTAATGGGTTAAAAACAGAAACGTATATTACTAAGATGCTAAATGGAAAAGTAGTATCTAGTACATTGCTTTCAAAAGATACCTATGATGCTATGAACAGAGTTATTGTAAAATCAACCAAGAAAGAAACTCCTCAAACAGAACAACCTACAACACCAACACCTAATACTACTCCAAATACGAATACTACTAATAATCAGTCAAATGGGACAACAGAAAAACCATTAGAATCACCAGATAAAAAAACGCCACAAAATAATCCTGTAAAAATACCAAATTCGAATACGAATCAAAATAAAGAAAATGGAAAACCGAAAGAAAATGCAAAGAATTAAAACCATTAAAGCCTTTAGAAATTTAAGTAGTAATGAAATTTCTAAGGGCTTTTAAAGTTGAAAAATGTCTTGACAAGATACAGAAAAGATAATATAATTAGAAAAGTTTGAAATACATATAAGGGCCATTAGCTCAGTTGGTAGAGCAGCAGACTCTTAATCATTTAGTCTAGGAATTTGAAGAAGTTAAAAATATGTTGAAAA
>CAOKVW010000073.1 GCA_948472955.1 uncultured Clostridium sp.
AATTTCTTTTTAAATTTGTTTCTATTTTTTCGATTTCCATATTTGTATTTTATGCGATTTATGATATACTATGAGTAGATTTTTTACAATCATTTATTATATTTTTTATTTATGACTCCCAACTGCATACAGTCTGTAATAAATTTTTAATTAAATACAAATTTTATAACAGACTGTAATTTGTTGGTCCCCCCGATTTGTCATTGCATAAAAAATATAATAAACGATTCCAAAAAATTAATGCATTCGTAATAAAAGGAAAGTGATTAAAATTGAATCATAGAAAAGGGAAGAGAGGTAAGTCAAGACAAGAAGAGGAAGATTTTGTTCCCCAAGCCTTTCGAAAGAAAAAAAGGAAAAGAAGAGAAGAAGATGACGAAATCGATACAAAAAGCAGAAAAAGAAATCGAAAATTAAAAAAGCAGAAAAATAAAAAATGGAAAAAGAGGATTTTGCTTATCCTACTCATGACCATTCTTGTGATAGGTGTTCTATTAGGAATTTCTGCACATCGTTGGAAAGCACTTGTAAAAGAAATGTTAGCCTTTGAAAATTCTGTTGTCTTAGATATGGATGGAAATGAAATTGCTAAATTAGGTTGTGAAAGAAAAAACTTGACCATTCCTTTGTCAGATATACCAGACAATTTGAAAAATGCCTATGTTGCCATTGAGGACGAGCGTTTTTATAAACATGGAGGCATTGACATCAAGAGAACGGGAGGAGCTATTGCTTCTTATGTTCTTCATTTTGGTAAATCTTCTTATGGTGGAAGTACCATCACACAACAATTGGTAAAAAACTTAACAGGAGACACAACCGATAGTATCACAAGAAAAGTCAAAGAATGGTGGAAAGCGTGCTTAATAGAAAGCTGTCTGTCTAAAGATGAAATTTTAGAAGGATATTTCAACATTATCTATGTAGGACCAAATCGATATGGTATAGAAACAGCAGCACACTATTATTTTGATAAATCAGCCAAAGACCTAACTTTAGAGGAATGTGCTTTTTTAGCTGGTCTGAATCATTCACCTAATTCTTATAACCCTTTTGAAGATGGTAATACAGAAAAAATCACCAAAAGAACCAAAATTGTTCTTGCTAAAATGCTAGAATTAAAATACATAGAGGAATCCAATTACAATACTGCTATGGATAACGTAGACAAAGGATTACATTTTAAAAAAGGAGAAGTGCCATCAGAAGATGCTGTATATTCTTACCATACAGATGCCATGATTTTAGAAATTACAGAAGATATTGCAAAGAAATATGACATATCGGAAACATTTGCTACTAATTATATCAATATGGCAGGGTTGACCATACATAGCACACAGGACTCCAAAATCCAAAAACAAACCGAAACCGAATTTGAAAAATCCAAATATAGTATTCCTTCTAAAATAGGAGGCAATTCTTCTCAATCTGCTATGGTAATCATAGACCATAAAACAGGACATGTAGTAAGTTGTACTGGTGGACTAGGGAAGAAGACACAGGCAAGAACCTTAAATAGAGCCACCCAAAGTATTCGTCAAACTGGTTCTTCCATTAAACCATTATCTATCTTAATACCTGCTATTGATAAAAAAATTATTACAGCTTCTTCCATTTATGATGATACCGAAAGGGATTTTCCAGAAGGTTATCATCCAACTGATTACAATCCACCTTTAGGAAAAGTAACGGTTCGAAGAGCAGTAGAATCTTCTCAAAATATTCCATTTGTAGAAATCATGGAAACCTTAAAACCAAAAACATCTATGAAATATTTAGAAAAAATGGGAATTAGTACATTAACGGAAGAAGATGAAACTTTAGTCCTATCTTTAGGAGGTTTGCAAAAAGGAATTAGTCCGCTAGAAATGGCAGGTGCTTATGCTACCATAGCCAATGATGGGCAATACATAGAACCAAGTTTTTATTCTAGTATTGATAATAAAATAGGAAAAACCATAATAAAACCATCGCAAAAAAAGAAAAGGGTGGTATCCAAAGAAGTTGCTTATATTGTAAAAGAAATATTAACACAGCCAGTTATTGGTTCTCATGGAACGGCAACCTATTGTAAAATAGCAGGTGTAGATGTTGCTGCTAAAACAGGAACCACAGATGAGAATTATGATAGATGGCTTTGTGGATTTACGCCATATTATACAGCTGTTACATGGTATGGCTATGATGAAAATGAGTCCATTGAATATAATAAAAGAAATCCAGCGGGATTGTTATGGGCAAATGTCATGTCAAGAATACATACGGGATTAAATAGTGCTACTTTTGAAAAGCCATCTGCTATTTCAAGCTGTACCATTTGTGCAGAGACAGGAAAGAAAGCAACCACTGGCTGTCCGAATACCTATACAGAATATTTCTTATGGCTTACCATTCCTGATTTATGTGGTAATCATACTGGTTCAGAATTCAAACAAGATACCAATCATACAACACAAAATAAAGTAGAAGAAATTATTCAAGGAATTACGCAAGATATTGATGCCGTAGACCCTCAACAAGTTCCTCAAAGTAATCCTTTAACCAACAACACAAATACAAATACAAGCCAAAATCAAAGTTCTAATACAGTGACAACCAACAATACGGCTGTAAATCATAAGAATAATACGAATACCAATAATTCTAATAATAAAACAAATACTAATTTATCGAATAATACCAATCGTAATAATACATCTAGCAATAGTAATACTACGATAAATCAGAGCAATTCGAGTAATACAACTAGAACGAATCAATCGACTAATATGTCATTGAATAGAACGAATACAAATTAAATATAATAGATAGGTGAATAGGTGAAAAAATGAAATTCGTCAATTTAACAAATGATATGCCAATAGGAAATGAAAAAGTAGATATTAAGGATTTGAAATCTAAGGAATTAATGGGTAAACCATCGTATAAATTAGAAAATACACCTAGTTTAATTTGGTGTGCAAAAGAACGAGATGATGAGTTTTATTCAGATTGGGAAAGTGTACAACCTAAGAAATGTAAATATGCAGTATATTACGAACCAAAATCTACTACATATACTATAAAACCAAGAGAATTATTGACAATTAGAAAGGAATTATAAGAACCGTATATGGATAATAAAATAAAATTTGAAAAATTAATTAAATATATAGAAGCCAATTTAACTGAAAAAATTGATTACAATGAATTATCAAAAATATTAGCAGTTTCAGAACAATCCATGCAAAGAATTTTTATTTTTATTACTAATATGTCTTTATCAGAATATATTAGAAAACGAAGACTAAGTAAAGCATATGAAGAA
>CAOKVW010000074.1 GCA_948472955.1 uncultured Clostridium sp.
AAAGCATAAAGCCAATAAGTATAGAAGATAAAAATGTGATATGTGAAATAAAAAGCTTTCAAAAATTAAAGATATTTGAAAAAGATGAAGATTTGTTTAGAACCAAGAAACAACTTGACTATATAAAAGTAAAAGTTGCAGTAAATAATGATGAAGAAATTAAATTTAATAAAACAATTAACCAAAAAGGAACAGAAGAGATAGAAAGAGACATTTCTTCCAACATAACAAATTAGAAAATTTTAAGCAAATTTTTATGTTTTTAAGATACATACCACAGATATTGAGTATAAAATGATGATGTAGAATTAGAAAGGAAGAGTGATACAAAATGGCAACAATTATGAATGGAAAAGAGTTAGCAAAGAAAATAAGAAAAGATTTAAGAACAGAATGTGAAGAACTGAAGAAGCAGGGGATTAACCCTAAGTTAGCGGTTATCATGGTAGGAAATAATCCTGCCTCAAAAGTGTATGTTAAAAATAAAAGTAAGGCATGCAATGAAATAGGGATTGAATATGAAGAGTATCTTTTAGAGGAAACGACTACACAGCAAGAATTGAATGACCTAATTAAAAGGCTAAATCAGACAAAAGAAGTGAATGGTATTTTATTACAAAGTCCATTACCAGAACATTTAGATATTAATCAAGCTTTTAAGGCTATTTCTTATCGAAAAGATGTGGATGGATTTACGCCTTCCAGTGTCGGAAAGTTAGTTATGGGAGGAGATACGTTTATTTCTTGTACACCTTATGGTGTAATGAAAATGTTTGAGGAATATAACATTGATTTGACAGGAAAAGATGTTGTTATTATTGGAAGAAGCAATATTGTTGGTAAACCGCTATCTCAGTGTTGTTTAGCTCAAAATGCAACGGTTACGATTTGTCATTCTAGGACAAAAGATTTAAAAACACATACGAGAAGAGCGGATGTTGTTATTGCTGCGATTGGAAAAGCTAAGTTTGTGACAGCAGATATGATAAAAGAAGGAGCTATTGTGATTGATGTGGGAATTAATCGAAACGAAGAAGGAAAGATAGTAGGAGATGTAGATTACGAAAAGGTAGCAAAAGTAGCAAGTTATATTACACCAGTTCCAGGAGGAGTAGGTCCAATGACAATTGCTATGTTGATGAACAATGTAATCAAGGCGGCAAAAGAACAAAATAACGAAAATTCAACTTTTTGAACAAGATTTGCATCATAGGATGTAACAATAAAAAAAGAATTTAGAACAAGAATACAACTTTTAGACAAGATTTGGACATAATTCTTTGATACAATAAAATAAATGTGGGGCATTATTTGAATAATGTCCTTTTTGTGTGAGATGAGACAAAGGGGACAGGTGCTATTTGTCTCATAAATTAAGTAGAAAAATGTCGAGGAAATGACAAAAAATATGAGACAAATCAAACCTGTCCCTGTTGTTTCAAGAAAGGAAAGAAGCTAAAATGACAAATTTAAAAGAAAAGAAATATTGGATTTGGTTATCGTTGATTCCTAATTTAGGAAGCAGAAAAAAGCAAGAGTTGTTAAAGCGATATGAAAGTCCAGAAATTATTTATCATTTAGAAGAAAAACAATTGCTAGAGATAAAAGGAATAGGAGAAAAGACAATTCAAAATATTTTAGATAAAAATATTAAAGATAGCATACAAAAGCATTTGGCATATATGATAACAAATAATATTGACATTATTTCTATTGGAGAACAGGAATATCCACAGATTTTGAAAGAGATTTATGACCCACCAATTAGTTTATATTGTAAGGGAGATACAACTATTTTAAATCAAAAGTCAATTGCAATTGTAGGATGTAGAGAAGCTACCGAATATGGAAAAAGTGCAGCTAAATATTTTAGTTATCATTTGGCAAAACAAAATGTTAATATTGTGAGTGGATTAGCTAAAGGTGTGGATAGTTATGCACATATAGGAGCTACTTGTGCACAAATCGAGAAAGATAATCCACAAAAAAGGAGTGATACTCCACATAAAATGGTTAATCATCCACAAGTGAATAAAAATAATCCACAAATTAAAAGTAATCCACATGTGGATTGTTTTCAAAACTGTGGAAAGACCATTGCTGTTCTTGGAAATGGTTTAGATAGGATATACCCAAAAGAAAATGAATTTTTAGCCAAAACAATTCTGGAAAAAGGTGGTGCGATTCTATCAGAATATCCAATTGGAACCAAACCAGATAAGATGAATTTTCCAGCAAGGAACCGAATTATTAGTGGCATGAGTCACGGCATTCTTGTAGTGGAAGCAAAGGAGAAAAGTGGAACTCTCATTACCGTAGATTTTGCCCTTGAGCAGGGGAGAGAGGTGTTTGTTGTTCCTGGAAATATTAATTCAGTTCATTCTGTGGGAACAAACCGATTGATTCAACAAGGGGCTAAGTTGGTTTGTCATTATAGTGAGATTTTTTGAGAAAATAAAAATAAAATACGACTTAAATCGTATTTTATGGTGGGCAGGGAAGGATTCGAACCTTCGTACTCAAATGAGAAC